>JANXVS010000601.1 GCA_025351555.1 Pseudomonadota bacterium
CATCCGATCATCAGAAGCAGACCCAGGCCACCGCCAACAGCCAGGGATTGTGCATGGCGACTCCAGAAATTGTCGATGGGCTCCATTGCCACTACATCAATGGGCAGGATTTCATTGCGCGAGAAACGCGAGATTACTTGGCCATGGGCGCGATCCACTGTCACCCCAATCGGCTGGGAATCCGGTGCCGGCAGGGTGACGTCCCAAGGGAACCCCGACATCCGCAGCTTCTCCACCCAAAGTACCGCCTGTCGATGTTGCATCGGTCCGAAATCGAGCAACAGGCGCGGATCGATCGCCACATCATGATCGCCATAGCGCATCAGGAACAACTGGACTCCACCAACTTGCGTCTGCGCGCTCGGCCACCAGGCAATCACGCCGCTGTCGTAGATGTGATCGGCATGCGCCGGCTTGAGTCCTTCCTGCGCAAGCAAGCCAACGCTGCACAGGCGCTCAGTTGCCCGCCAGTAACCGATGGCGCGAATGTACGGGCGCGAAATAGCCGCGTCCTGCATCGCCTGCAGATGCTCCTTTGAACAAGGTGGCGATTGCAGTTCATCGAGCTCCGTCAGCATATTTCGGGCATCGAGGATGCTGTGCTCGATTGACTGCCCCAAAGACGCGGCCAGACCGCCCGCGTACGCCGCTTCGGAGGCCATGGAGTCCTTCCAAAGAAACCATGTGATCGACACAAACAGCAGCGCGACGCCGACGAAGGCGGCAAGCGCTGACCAAACCATGATTTTTGCCCGACGGCGCATCCCCAGCCCGCTCAGGAACCGACGGCGAAAGACCTTGCGGCCGCGCGCGAGCCGCTACGGAAGCGCGCGCCATGATCTGCTCTAAAGTCGGTGACGGTACGCTCAAGCGGCATCGTAGTCCTCTCCCTGCAAGGTGCGCCGAGCATAGCAGAGAGGGAAATAGGTGTTTTTGTCAGCGCATGCCGCTGCGGGGCTGCGCGCGCAAGACAGCCAGCGAAAGTTCGATTGGCACGTGACTTGCTGCTGCACATTGGAAACGGGATTCAGCAAACCCCATGCATAGTTCGACTCAACCCCAGGAAATAAAAGCGATTCGCATCACCGCCGGCCGCTCGCGCTCGCCCGAGCGCAGCAGGATCGTCTGGCAATCGCGCTATGAGGGTTGCGTGGCCGTAGCCTACGTCAACGGCAAGGCGATAGCGGGTATCTCCGGTCCCTGGTCGGGCAAGTACGCGCTGACCTGTTGGCAGCGGCCAATGCCGGCCGGGCGACTCGAACTTTTCGACTCGCTGGAAGCGGCCAAGCGCGAGGTCGAGGATCGAACGCAGCGGACGGGTTCCGGTCACTTGTTGACCTTGCTCCGCACCCTGCAACGCAATTCTGCGTCAGTCGCACGAGCGTTGCTGCTGCACCGCAATCGCGATCGCCCGCAGCGCCGCTCCACACAGGATATGATCACGCAATCCAGACAGTTGCGCCTGCGTCAGGACACCGACCTTAGCGGCATGTATTTTCACGCATTCGAGTAACCGTCCTTTCGCTATTCACGCACGCCGATGGATCGGCGCTGCGTCGGTGTCCGCGCCATCGCGACGCGAGCTGGCGCCGAAGTGGCTCTGGAAAGCGTCCAGCGATTTGCTATGGTATCGCCATGCGCGATACCGAGCCGGCGACACCCGAACTGTTGCAATCGATCCTGGGGCACGAGGGCTTCGCCTTCGTCGCTGCCGCACCCATGCGCACCCTGCTGGAACACGTTGATTCATTGAAGGATTGGCCGGCGTTTGCAACAAGTTGGAACGATCTGGCGATCGATCATTACCTTGCCGATCATGGCCGCTATCGGCGGCGGCGACACGCTGTTTTCGACATCACTGCGGACGGCAAGATTACGCGCGCAGCGCATCAGCCGCACTACCAGAGTCGCGACTACAACCACTTGCACGGCGGCATCGAACGCTGGTTTGAGCCAATCGCGCCCGACATCAGCGCCGGCGCCAGTCTGCGCGGCATTCTCCACTTTTGCACAATGCTGTTTGGCGCGCTGGCGCCCGGCGTACGCGATTGGAAGGTCGAGGCACATCAGTTTCGCATCGAGGCGCGGGCTGACGAATCCGGCCAACCGACGCCAGAAGGCGTGCATCGCGATGGCGTCGACTATGTGCTGGTGCTGCTCATCGCACGTTGCAATATTGCCAGCGGCACGACGACGATTCTTTCATCGAAGGGTTCTGTGCTCGGCAGCTTTACCCTGACCACACCGTTCGATGCCGCGTTGGTCGACGATGCGCGTGTATTTCATGGCGTGACGGCGGTTGAGCCGATTGAGCTGGCACAACCAGCCTATCGCGATGTGCTTGTGGTGACGTTCAGGCGTATCGGACACTGAGGCGCGATTCCCCGGTACTCAGTACCGGGGACTGGCTGCAGAATGCAGATCGATGTATCAGTCGTGATCCCAGCGGCCACGGTCATGGTACCAGCGGTCGCCGCGTTGATTCCAGCTATCGGCCACCCAGTGATGCCCACGACGTTCTCTTATGTAACGGCCACCTACCCAGACATGCCGATGGCCGGACCAGTTATAGTAACCAGGCGCCCAGGCGTAACCCGAGCGCGCGTCCGGAATGACCTCTACCTGTGCGGCAGGTGGCGCGACGCGCACATCCAGATAGGCGCGGGCATTACTTAACCCCGGAGCAGCGCTTGCGGCGAGTCCCATGGCGGTATATAGCAATACAGTTTTGATTGACATTTCGCTACTCCATTTTAATAAGCACAGATTGCAAGAGTGCCCGCGGTATTCACCGCTGAGTGAGGAAACCGGCCGCTCTGATCATCAGTTCCGGTAGATCGTGATCAGAGTTCCGGCAATGATCATCAGATCTTGTGCTTGATCTTTGCGTTGCTGCGTTGCCATCTTTTACTTCATTCGTTGCTTTGCCGGAAGTGAGTGAGGCCGCCCCAGCGATTCTGGACGGCCCCCTGATTTGCCATGGGAGTGTCTGGCGTCGTTCAATGACACCGATAGCTTGCAAGGGCTTGCTACTTCTTCGTACTCGAGCGCGTGCGACGCATCGACTCGCCTTTCAAGTCGATCTTGTGCGCCGAGTGAACGATCCGATCCATGATGGCATCGGCCACGGTCGGCTCACCTAAGTATTCATGCCACGACTCGACCGGCATCTGGGACGTGACCAACACCGAAGCGCCAGGCACACGATCGTCGATCACCTCTAGAAGATCCTGGCGACCGCGATTTGTGATCGGTGCGACACCCCAGTCGTCCAAGATGAGCAGCCTGGCGCGCGCGAGCTGGTTGCGAAGTTCCGGGAGACTGCCATCGGCGTGCGCAATCTCCAGTTCCTCAAGGAGCCTTGGCAGGCGTTTGTAGGTTACGGTGTAGCCCTTGCGCGCGGCCTCGGTTCCGATAGCGCACGCGATCCACGTCTTGCCGACACCGGTGAATCCGGTAATCAACAGGTGCTGACACCGTTCGATCCACTGACAGGCGAGCAGATCCAGCATCATGCGCTTGTCGAGGCCGCGATGCGACGAAAAGTCGATGTCCTCCGCACACGCAGTCGGTGCCTTGAGCTTGGCGCGTTTCAGCAGACGCCCCAAGCGCCGGTTCTCGCGTTGCGAACGTTCGGCGTCAACCAGCAATCCGAAGCGATCGTCGAAGGACAAGCTCTGCGCGCTAGGGTTGGCGAGTTGATCCTCGTGGGCTTGTGCCATGCCAGCGAGGCGCATAGCACGAAGGATTTCGTTGGTCTGATTATTTAGCATGATTTTCC
>JANXVS010000603.1 GCA_025351555.1 Pseudomonadota bacterium
GGTTAGACACTCTGGATGCGCCTTACTGGAACGAGCACTACACCGGTGCACTACGTGTAATCCTGTAATTTTCCACAACGCTACTTTTTCACTTCCACCGGCAACGGCGCGGTGCGCAGGTTGTCCAGGATCGGCGCTGTCGGCCGCTGGATCACGAGAAAATCATTGCCGGCCGCGCGATGACAGCTGGTACACGCGATGGATAGCGCGTCATAGGCTTTCTCAAATTCCGCCTTGTTGCCATGATCAATGGCATCGCGCAGGGCCATGACGGGACCCTTGGTCATCGCCGGCAGGATGTCGGCCAGACGCTGCGGCTGGAAGATCGCGTGGTCGGGATTCTGCTCGACGACTGCCTCGAACGCTTCCTTGATTTCCTGCAACTCGAATGCTGCAAGCGTCCAGTTCTGCGCCTTTCCGGCGTACCACAAGCGAGCGTGGCGAATTTGTATACTCAGCATCTGCTCACCCAGTTCCGGGTGATACGCGGATTTCTTCAGCTCTGCGATTTCCTTTTTCAGCGCAGCGATCTCAGCCTGATCGTTCGACGCTGGCGGAGCCGCAAGCGCAACGCAAGCGGCCGTCGCCAGCGCGCCTCCCGCAATCAGGGCAATCCATTTTCGGAAATGGTGGATCACTGAATTTCTGATCACGGCAGACTCCAGATGCAAATAGGAATGATTCGCATAGAGTGCCGGAATTCGCGCACCAACGCCAGCGCCACGGGTCATGCTTTTTCAAGAGCAGGACTTGTCGCCGCAGCCGCCCCGAACCGTTGTCCTTTGGCCTCGGGGCCGAGCGCCGTGACCGCCGCCAGCAAAATGGCCACTCCAGCGATGAACACGGCCATCGTCAGGCCGTATTGCTTGTTGTTGGCTTCAGCCAGCGTCGTCAGCAGCCAGGGCACGCCCGCAGCGACGAAATTTCCAATCTGATAGGTCAATCCTGGCATCGTCGCGCGCACGGCATCCGGCGACAGTTCGTTCAAATGCACGGGCACGACGCCCCAGGCGCCTTGGACCATGACCTGCAGCCAGAACACGCCCATGCCGAGCAACATCGGCGTGCTGCTGAACGCCCACAATTTGAGCATCGGCAGCGAAAGCAGCGCGGCAATGATGATCGCGCGCTTGCGTCCGATGCGCTCGGACAAGGTGCCGAAGAACAGGCCGCCCAGGATCGCGCCGATCGGCCCGATGATCGAGAGCTTTCCGGTGAGATCGGTGCCGTAACCTTTTTCCACCTGCAGGAACAGCGGGTACAGATCCTGCGTGCCATGGCTGAAACAATTGAACAAGGTCATCAGTGCGATCATGAACAGCGCACGCCCCCAGTAACCGCGCATTGCCTTGAGCAGGCTGCGCTCGTGTGCAGGTTTGGATTGCGCGTGCTGCCAAACCGGAGATTCCGGCACAGTCGAACGGATATACAGCACCAGCAGGGACGGCAAAAATCCGACGATGAACATGCCGCGCCAGCCGATGTGATCGAACAGCAACCAGAACAGCAGCGCCGCGAGCAGATTGCCGCAGGCATAACCTTGCTGCAAGATTCCAGACACGAAACCACGCGATTTCTCCGGGATGATTTCCATCGTCAGCGACGAGCCCAGACCCCATTCGCCACCCATCGCAAAACCAAAGAACAGGCGCAGAACGAACAACGCCGCAAGGTTGGGCGCAAACGCAGAGGCCAGCTCGAAGAACGAGAACAGCGCAATATCGAGCATCAACATGGGCCGCCTGCCATAGCGATCGGCCAGCAGCCCGAACACGAACGCGCCGGCAGGACGCGCCAGCAAGGTCAAGGTCACCGCGAACACGACGTCTTCGCGCCCGACCTGAAAATCGGCAGCGATGGATTTCGCGGCGAAGATCAGGATGAAGAAATCAAACGCATCCAGCGTCCAACCCAGAAAGCCGGCGATCACCACATTGCGCTGCACCGAATTCATTGCCACGACAACTCCTTCATCATGCACGTCCGTTGGTGGCTCTCACACCGTTACCGACTCACACTGCGCGCGCCGGCGCATGCGCTCGTAATGCGTCGCGACGGCGCGCCAGACTGCAGATGTATCATCAACTACGCCGCGCGAACACCAATGCTTGAGTTACGCTAGCACTAGCGCCACGACCAGATCGCGGCCAACGAGCCGAGCCGGTTTCTTGCCGAGTTGTCGCCGTCGTCGAAGGAGGATTCCATGCGCTATCGTTTTGCCAGCCTGCTTTCTGTCGCGCTATTGCTTGTCGCCTGCGCCAGCACGCCGCCACCAAAACCCGCAATTTATTCCGGCGCGTCGTCCAACGCAAACGACGCCGGAGACGATCGCCTGGATGCTGTGGTATGGATGCAGACGGCGATCGAACACGATCTGGTTTATCGCCAAGTGTATCGGCTGGCCGAGCAGAAACTGGCGCAGGCATTAATCGATCCGCAATGGGACGCGCTGGCGCACGGCGAGCGCAGCAACAACGCGGCCGCGTTGCCGCCGGCGGTGATCGTTGATGTCGACGAGACCGTGCTCGACAACACGCCGTTCGAGGCGCGCATGATCCGCGACAACAGCGATTTCAACGTCGCCGCGTGGAACGCCTGGGTGGCGCGGGAATCCGCACGCGCCCTGCCGGGCGCACTGGAATTCACCAAATTTGCCGCCGCGCACGCGGTGACGCTGTTCTATCTGACCAATCGCGATGAGTCGATGACGACGGCCACACGCGACAATCTCGCCAAACAAGGATTTCCGCTGGCCGATGGCGAACAAACCGTGCTCGCCAAGGGCGCGGCGACGCCTGGCTGCGTCGCGAACGGCGGCGACAAGGGCTGCCGGCGCAAACTCGTCGCCGCCCACTATCGCGTGCTGCTGATGTTCGGCGATCAACTCGGCGATTTCATCGATGGCGCCGATGCCGACAACGCAACCCGCCGCGAACGCGTGCAACCATATGGCGACTGGTTCGGCGAACGCTGGTTTGTGCTGCCGAACCCGGATTACGGTTCGTGGGAGAAGGCGCTGACTCAACACAACGCCGACGCCAAACTGCCTACCGATCCGCGTGCAGCCAAACACGCGGCGTTGCGTACCGACTAAACGCCGCCTCGGCATTCGTGCCTCTCAGTGCCGGCATTCAATAGCGCTGGCACAATGCCCGGGTTTCATGTACAGTCCGCCCCGCTGTTGAATAGTCTGCACAGGATGTGCGGTTTTTTTGATCAGGGACGATCAGTAACGCGTCGCCCTCCGTTTTTCCCTTCCGGCCGACCTGACCCGTGAGCTTGCTCGCGCAGATCTCGCCCTGCACCACTCGGTAACGACGCCCATCCGAGACGCCCGTCCATGACGGTGCGCGTCGGTTCTTTTTACCTGCGGCGCGGTTCACTGGGAACGCTCCGGGATTCCTGCACTCGATTACATCGATCGAGCGCCCGCATCTTCGTGTGCGGATTTACTGGAGCTTTTCAACATGAGTTTTGAAACCCTCGGGCTTTCGCCAGCCTTGCTGCGCGCGCTCGCCGAACAAGGTTACACCACACCTACCCCGATCCAGTTGGCCGCGATTCCGGTCGCTCTGGCTGGCCGCGACCTGCTCGCCAGCGCCCAGACCGGCACCGGCAAGACGGCCGCGTTCGCACTGCCCTTGATCGAGCGGCTGTTTACCACGCCGCGTCTGCAAGGCGCTTCGCGCAAACCGCGCGTACTGATCCTGACCCCAACGCGCGAGCTCGCCGCCCAGGTGCATGACAGCGTGCGCGACTACGCCAAGTATCTGCGCGTGAGCACCACCGCGATTTTCGGAGGCGTCGGCATGAGTCCGCAAACGCAGACTCTGCGCCGCGGCGTCGATGTCCTCGTCGCTACGCCTGGCCGCCTGATGGACCACATGGAGCGGCGCAACACCGACCTTTCCGGCATCGAAATCCTCGTGCTCGACGAAGGCGATCGCATGCTCGACATGGGCTTCTTGCCCGCGATCAGACGCATCCTCGGCTCGCTGCCGAAACAGCGCCAGACCATGCTGTTCTCGGCCACGTTCGCCGACGAGATCAAGCAGCTCGCGGCGCAGTTCATGCGCAATCCGGAAGAAATCCAGGTGGCCGCGCGCAACAGCGTGGCGGCAACGGTCACCCATCGCGTGCATCCGGTCGACGCCGCACGCAAGCGCGACCTGCTATTGCATCTGCTCGCCGCCGACAGCCGCCGCCAGACTCTGGTGTTCAGCCGCACCAAGCACGGTGCCGACAAGCTCGTCACCTTCCTGGAAAAGTCCGGCCTGAGCACGGCCGCGATCCACGGCAACAAGAGCCAGGGCGCGCGCACCAAGGCCTTGAAAGAGTTTAAAAATGGAAAAGTGACGATCCTGGTCGCCACTGACATCGCCGCACGCGGCCTGGACATTGATCAGCTGCCGATCGTGGTCAACTTCGATCTGCCGATGGTCGCCGAAGACTACGTGCACCGCATCGGCCGCACCGGCCGCGCCGGCGCCGAAGGTCTGGCGATCTGGTTGCGCCCGAAGAAGGTAGCCTGCTGCGCGACATCAAGCGCATGCTCAAGCAGGAAATCGCGCTGGAAAATGTCGAAGGCTACGAGCCAAGCCGCCCGCTGAATATGGACGGTCCGAAGCCGACGAATGGCAAACCGCGCAATCCGAATCATGCGCGCCGCCCACATACGCACGCGCCGAGCAAGCCGCACGCTGCCGCCAACAAGCAGGCCCGGCCTTGGCGTGGCAGTCGGGATGCGCGTCAAGCCTGAGGCATGAATCGCATCGTCCGCATGAGCCGCGGACGATGCATCATCAACGCTCCTGATCGGTCGGCCGGATAAGAATCTCATTCACATTGACGTGCGCCGGCTGGCTCACGCAATACAGCACGGCGTTGGCGATGTCGACGCCTTGCAATTGGCGCATCGAACCTGCCCAGGCATCCAGCGCCTGCCGCGTCGCGGCATGCGGAATATGTTCGCGCAACTCGGTGGCGACCGCGCCCGGCTCGATCACGCTGACACGGATGTTGTCTTTGTATACTTCCTTGCGTAACGCCTCGGAAAACGCGACGACACCGAATTTCGTTGCGGCGTAGCCCGACGCGTTCGCGTTTGAGATGCGCCCCGCCGTCGACGAGATGTTGACGATATGCCCGTCACCGCGCTGACGCATTCCCGGCAGCGCAGCCTGCGACGACACCATCAGCGCCAGCACATTCAGTTCGAGCATGCGCCGCCAGTCGGCACTGTCGGCCGCATCGATCGGTGCAAGGTGCATGACGCCTGCGTTGTTGACCAATATATCCAGCCGCCCGAAATGCGCTTCGGTCTCGGCAACGATACGGCGATTTTCTTCCTCGCGCACCAGATCGGCGGCAATCGCCAGCACATCGGCACCGGATTGCTTCAGTTCGCGCGCCAGCGCATCGAGCCGGTCCTTGCGTCGCGCCGCGATCGCAACCTTCGCCCCCGCCTGCGCGAGCGCACGCGCCGTGGCCTCGCCTATGCCGGAAGATGCGCCAGTCATCAGCGCCACGCGTCCAGCGAGAATTCGTGTTGTCATCCCAAGATCTCCAGTGCGGCCACGCAGCCTTCCAGCTTGGGCCCGAGATAGCAGTGTGAGCCACAGACAATCAATCCGGCCTGCGAAAAAGTGGACAAGTACCATTTTGGCGTTCGTCCGATGAAACCGTGCTTGTCGCCGTCGGGCGCATCCTGCGATGTGAACAATTCCAGAAAAGCCACACCGCCGAGCATTTCAGCGATGCCGCGCAAGCCGCGTTTGAGTTCGGGTGTTCGCACGTAGTGCAGCACATCCGAACACACGATCAGATCAAAGTCCGCATCGAACCGCTGTTCACCCAACTGACCGAAACTTGCTAGGCGGATATTGCGCGAGCGCCCGTAACGCGCAACCGCATATTCGCTGGTATCCAGACCCAGATACTCGATGCGCGGCCGCATTTTACGCAGTGGTTGCCGCCAGACGCCCTCACCGCAACCGACGTCGAGCACGTTGCGCACTTCGTGGCCTAAATAGTATTCCGCAACCGCCAGCGCCAGCGCCACTTTGCGCGCCAACGCGTGCTGCGAACTGACGCTATGCTGAGGATCGCGGTACCACTTGTCGAAATAGCCGCGATCGTAGGATTTCCCCGTACGACCTGACATTCAGCGCAACGTCGCGTTGATCTTCGCCAGCGTCGCCGCGCCGGGACTCAGATCCTTCGCGGTCAGGCGATTGAACGGCAGCGCCGCGGTG
>JANXVS010000024.1 GCA_025351555.1 Pseudomonadota bacterium
TGTACTTTTCGCGTGCCGCATCAATCGGCAGCACATCCGTGATCGTATCGCCG
Organism: Pseudomonadota bacterium; assembly: GCA_025351555.1. Classification (GTDB taxonomy): domain Bacteria; phylum Pseudomonadota; class Gammaproteobacteria; order Xanthomonadales; family Rhodanobacteraceae; genus Rudaea. Next base: position 54 of record JANXVS010000024.1, read on the forward strand.
GACAGCGTGACGGCATGATGTTCCAGAATCACGCCATGCGGCTCAACCGGGACTACCCAGCGGGCTTCGAGGACTTGATCGACCTCGCGATGCTGTGTCGGAGTCACGCGAGCTCCTTTATTTGACGCGTCCGACATATTCACCCGTACGCGTATCCACCTTGATCTTCTCGCCATTCGGCACGAACAGCGGCACGCGCACGGTGGCGCCGGTTTCGAGTTTCGCCGGTTTGCCGCCGCTGCCGGCGGTGTCGCCCTTCACGCCCGGATCGGTCTCCACGATGGTCAATTCGACGAAATTCGGCGCGCTGACGGTAAGCGGCGCGCCATTCCACAGGGTCACAATGCAGATTTCGTTGCCCTTGAGCCATTTTTCCGCGTCGACCATCGCGTTCTTGTCGGCGCCGATCTGCTCGTGCGACTCTGGATGCATGAAGTGCCAGAATTCGCCGTCGCTGTACAGGTATTCCATGTCCTGATCGATCACGTCGGCTGGTTGGAGTGCATCGGTGGACTTCATCGTCAGCTCGACGACGCGGCCGGTTTTGATGTTGCGGTATTTCACCCGGGTGAAGGACTGGCCCTTGCCCGGCTTGACGTATTCAGTGTCCACGATCGCGCACGGATAGCCATCGACGATGATCTTCATGCCGTTCTTGACGTCGTTCATGCCATAGCTGGCCATACCAAAAGCTCCGTTGCGCAACGAGCCGCGAGTAAAAGCGGCTAAAATAGGGGAGAAAGCCGGGCATGCCGACTACAAGAATGCCAATGATAACCGCAAGCCCCCATCGCACCCAATACGTAGCCCATGAAAATTCCGCTGGGACGCGGAATTTGCGCTGGCAACAACTCTGGCGCGAGGCTGTGACCGACCCGCGCGAGTTGCTTGATCTGCTGGGTCTGGGCCATCTGGCTGCCGGCTTGCTGCCTACGTCAGACACCGGATTTGCCTTACGCGTGCCGCGCGGTTTCGTTGCGCGCATGCGCCGCGGTGATCCGGCCGACCCACTGCTGCTGCAAGTGTTGCCGCAGGCCGCGGAACTCATCGAGATACCGGGATTTACCGACGACGCCGTCGGCGATCTGGCTGCGCGCGCCGGCGCGGGCGTGCTGCACAAGTATCCAGGGCGCGCGCTGCTGATCGCCACCGGATCGTGTGCGGTCAATTGCCGCTATTGTTTCCGCCGGCACTTTCCTTATGCCGAGGAAACGGCAGCGGCCAATCGTTGGCAGGAGGCCGTCGAGCTTGTCCGCGCCGATATTTCCATCCGCGAAGTCATCCTGTCCGGCGGTGACCCGCTATCGCTGTCGACGCCGAAACTGGCCGAACTGACCGATGCGCTTGCGTCGATTAGCCATGTCAAGCGCCTGCGCATCCACACCCGCCTGCCTGTCGTCCTGCCGGAGCGTGTGGACGAAGAACTCAGCGCCTGGCTACGGCGCCTGCCCTGGCCGGTTGCCGTAGTGCTGCATGCCAATCACGCCAATGAGCTCGATGCTGCCGTAGCGGACGCCTGCGCGCGGTTGCGCGCGAGCGGCGCGACCTTGCTCAATCAGTCGGTACTGCTGCGCGGCGTGAACGATACGGTTGATGCGCTCGCGGCTCTGTCCGAGCGCCTGTTCGCTTGCGGAGTGATCCCGTACTACCTGCACCAGCTCGATCGTGTTGCCGGCGCGGCGCATTTTGCGGTGGACGATGCCAGCGCCCGCGACCTGATCGAAGCCTTGCGCGGACGCTTGTCCGGCTATCTGGTGCCGCGACTGGTACGCGAGATCGCCGGCGAGCCCGGCAAGACGCCGCTTTGAATCGATACAATCCGCCATTGGCACGTCGATCCCTGCCGTTGGTCTGCTGGAAATGCTCGGCAGAATCGAGTAAAAGTCATTCCTGCCCGCGATCTATTTGCCAATGACCAAACACGACACTGTCATCAAACTGCTGCTGATCGAGGATTCGGTCGAAGAAGCCGAGCAATTGATCAGCATGCTGCGCAACGGCGGCATCGCCCTGCGTCCGACCCGTGCCGGCAACATCGACGAACTTGCCGCCCAGCTCGAAACGCAGACGCCAGACGTGATTCTGGTCAATCTCACCGCGAAATCGATGAAGCTCGTCGACGTGGCGGCGCTGGCCAGCCGCGGTGGCAAGGACATCGCGCTGATCGCAGTCACGACCAATGCCAGCGAGGACACGATCGTCGCCGCCTTCGCCGACGGCGCACGCGCGCTGGCCTTGCGCAATCGCGCCGAGCATGTGCAATCGATCGTGAAGCGCGAATTCGAAAGCCTGAACATGCGCCGTGGCGTGCGCCGCCTGGAAGCCGAATTACGCGAAATCGAGCGCCGCTGCGATGCCCTGCTGGATTCGTCACGCGACCCGATCGCCTACGTGCACGAAGGCATGCACGTGCGCGCGAACAAGGCGTATCTGGAAACGTTCGGCTTCGAGGAGTTCGAGGAAATCGAAAGCATGTCGATCCTGGAAATGATCGCGCCGGACGATGCCGACGACTTCAAGAGCCTGCTGAAAAAATTGTCCAAGGGCGAGAAACCGCCGCAGAAACTGAACGTGAAAGCGCAGCGCGTCGACGGCTCGACCTTCGATGCGACCATCGAATTCGCCGAAGCCAGTTACGAGGGCGAGCCCTGCCAGCAGATCAGCTTCCGCCAGCAGACCATGAGCGTGGAGCTGTCCAGAGAACTGGATGTATTGCGCTCCAAGGATCTGGTCACGGATCTGTACAACCGCCAGTATTGTCTGGCCGAGCTCGACCGCGTTATTGGCGAAGCCGCCAAAGGCCGCAACGATCAGGCCCTGATTCTTTTGGAGCCGGACAACTTCAAGCACCTGCTAGACACCGTGGGTCTGGGCAATGCCGACCTGCTGCTCGGCGACATGGCTAATCTGATGCGCCGGCATATTGGAGAATCCGACGTCGCCGGACGCTTCGGCGAACATACGTTTGGTGTGCTCCTCGGCGGCCGCAATGCGGAAGACGTACGTGCGCTCGGTGAAGTGCTGCGCAAGTCGTTCGAGGAGCGGATTTTCGAGGTCGGCAAACAGTCGGTAAATGCGAATGTCAGCATCGGCGGCGCCCTGATCGGCGAAAAGAACTCCAACGCGCAAGCCGTGTTGACTCAGGCCAGCAATGCACTGCGCCTCGCCCAGACCGAGGGCGGCAATCGCGTCAACATCTTCGACGCCGCGGCCAAGGACAAGGCCGACGAGGAAAAGAATCGTCACTGGCTGTCACTGGTCAAGGACGCCTTGGCCAACAACGGATTTGTACTGTTTTATCAACCGATCATCAGCTTGCACGGCGCCGAGGGCGAGTTCTACGAAATCCTGCTGCGCATGCACGGCCCCAAGGGTGAGATCGGCCCCGGCTTCTTCATGCCGATCGCCGAGCAGAATGGCCTGATGCCGGCGATCGACCGTTGGGTGATCTCCAGCGCGATCAAGGCTCTGGCCGAGCGCGAGAAAGCCGGCCACAAGACCACCTTCTTCGTCAAACTCACACCGCAATCGCTGGACGATCACACCCTGTTGCCATGGATCGCGCAACAACTGAAGAACTCACGTCTGCGCGGCGACGCGCTGGTGTTCGAGATGCCCGAGAGCAAAGTCGTCACCAGCCTCAAGACGGCGCGCGCCTTCGTCACCGGCCTCAAGCAGATGCATTGTGGCTTCGCGCTGGAACAGTTCGGCTCGGGCCTGAACTCATTCCAGCTGCTCAAACACGTCGATGCGAACTATCTGAAACTCGACCGCAGCTTCATGGCCGATCTACCGAAAAACAAGGAAAACCAGGAAAAGGTCAAGGAACTGTGCGACCAAGCCCATCACGTCGGCAAACTGACCGTCGCCGAATTCGTGGAAGATGCGGCCAGCATGTCGATCCTGTTCTCGTGCGGCGTGAATTTCGTGCAGGGGAATTTCCTGCAGGAACCCGAGAAGGTGATGTCGTACGAGGTTGCGTGAGACGCGTCGCGCAAAGCGTTCGCATCATCGCTCCCAACCTCACGTCATATTCCGCAGCGCAGCGATCCGCTCCTCGATGGGCGGATGGCTCATGAATAACCGCGCCACGCCACTGTTGCCGGAAATGCCGAACGCCTGAATCGCCTTGGGCAAGCTGGTGTTGCCTTGATTGCCCGCCAATGTCTGCAATGCCGCAATCATGCCGGCGCGACTGCCGAGCTTGGCGCCGCCGGCATCAGCGCGGAACTCGCGCCAGCGTGAGAAACACATGACGATGATGGTGGCGAGAAAACCCAGCACCGTCTGCTGCAGCATCACGATGATAAAGTAACCGAAGCCGCCACCGCGGCTGCTTTCGCGGTCGCCCTGCAATGCGCCATCGACGATGCCGCCAATCACGCGCGCCAGGAACATCACGAACGTATTGAGCACACCCTGGATCAAGGCCATGGTCACCATGTCGCCATTGGCAACGTGGGTGATCTCGTGCCCGAGCACGGCAGAAATCTGATCGCGATTCATGCTGCGCAGCAAGCCGGTACTGACCGCGACCAGCGCATGGTTTTTACTCATGCCGGTCGCGAACGCGTTCATCTCTGGCGAGTCGTACAGCGCCACCTCAGGCATGCCGATGCCAGCGTTCTTGGCGTGATGGGCGATGGTATCGAGCAGCCATTGTTCATCAGCGCCGTGCGCCTGGGTGATGATCTGCGCACCGACCGAACGCCGCGCGATCGTCTTGGACAGCGCCAGTGAGATGAACGCGCCACCCATGCCGAACACCGCGCACATCACCAGCATGCCCTGCAGATTGATGCCCGAGTGGCTGTAGGCCCAGCGATCCAGCCCGAAGATTGAAACCACAATGCTGAGCACCAGCATGATGGCGAGGTTGGTGCCTAAGAACAGGATGATGCGGAGCATGGGAATCCTCGTCGATGACGAATCGGTAGTAACTTCCTGCATAGAATTTGGGTAAGCTCGGAAGAATTTCAAGAATAGCCGACTGGACCAAGCACTTACCGACCAACTGCTGCTTGATGCATACAACCATCCATGATGCGCACGCCGGCCTTGACATCCCTGTCGAGTCGCTCCCCGGCGCGAATTGCGCTTCAACGCAGTTCGCGAAAGAACCCGGCTCGCCCTATCGTGGCCGCTTCGCCCCCTCGCCCACCGGCTCGCTGCATTTCGGTTCGCTGGTCGCAGCTGTGGGCAGCTGGCTGCGCGCGCGTGCAAAAAACGGCACATGGCTGGTACGCATGGAAGACCTTGATCCGCCGCGTGAGGTTCCCGGCGCTGCCGAAGATATCCTCGCCACATTGGCGGCATTCGGAATGGAATCGGACGAACCCGTGATATTCCAAAGCCGTCGCACGATGGCGTATGACGAGGCATTCCAACGCTTGCGCACTACCGGTCACGTGTTCGCCTGCGCGTGCAGCCGTAGTGATCTGGAACCTTTGAACGGATTCCATCGTAATGCCTGCGTCGCACCGGCTGACTTCTCCCGCGCGTGCGCATGGCGGCTGTGCGCGCCGGATTTGACGATAGTCTTCGACGACCTGGCGAACGGATCGCAATCGCAAAATCTGCACGGCGACGTGGGGG
>JANXVS010000030.1 GCA_025351555.1 Pseudomonadota bacterium
GATTTGGTCTGGAAGAAATTCGTCGCGCTGGTCTGCATCACCACCGTGGTGCCATCACCGGTGATCTGCGGATGTTGCGAGGCACCGTTGGGCACTTTGCCGTCGCCGCTGCGCAGGCGCTTGATCAGGCGCGGGCTGCTGCCACTCGGCGGCAACGATACGAACACTTCCCTGCCGCCGACCGGCGTGCCCAGGCTATCCAGATTCGATGCTTGCGAGGTGAAGGCCACCACGCTGCCATCCTGATTGGTTGTCGGCTCGGAATTGTCGGCATTGGCTGGCTGGCCCGTCGTTGGCGCCGTGGTGATCGGCAACATCTGCCCGGTAACCAACACTTTGGACCCACCAGTCAGGTTTTTGCGCACAATCTGGCGTGCCGCTGTGTTGTACAGGCTCGGCGCCGACAGGCTGAACACCACCTGGGTGCCGTCGCCGGAAAGTTTCGGCTCGCAACTGTCGCCGGGTAATTGGTTGCCGGTGCTGTCGAGGCTGACACGCTGCGCCGCGATCGCCGGATTCAACGGATCGATGAGAAAAATATCCCGCGCACCATTGCCATCGCTCGGCACCAGATTCGACGCCGACGAGCAGAACACCAGTTGATTGGTTCCATTGGTCGACGACAGGCTCGGGCCGCCGCTTGCCGATCCGTTCGGCGGCATGCTGCCCATGCCCTTGTCGACTTGATGTTTCGGTTGTCCGCGCGCACCGGCCCACATCTGGCCCGCCGCCACATCCTTGGCGCTCTTGGCCGCCGACGGCGTGAACAAGAAGGCCACGACATTGCCATTGGAGGATACCGCCGGCAGACTCGCCATGCCGATCAACTTGTGTCCGGCGCTATCCAGACTTTCCAGCACCGGCTTGCCATCCGCACCCGCCGAATAAACGTCCTGGCCGCCCGCGTTCGCGGTGTTGCCGGTCAAGTCAGTCTGCTGGGATTGGAAAACCCGGATCGATCCGTCGTTCGACAAGGCCGTATGGGTCGAGTCGTGCGTCGTCGCGCCTGCCGGTGGCGTAAATACAATGGCGGGCGTGTTCAGCGCCGAGGAAAGCTGGGGCGTACTGGCGCCGAGAGTGATGTTGTCGAACGCGGCGCCGTGCACGTTGCTGCTGACATCCGTTGCGCCCTTGAAGTTTACCGATCGTGCAGTGCCGGCAAACTGCACGCCAACCGGATTCCAGACGCTGAAATCATTATGGAAACCCGTTATCGGATCGAACGAATTGGGGTCGCTACCCGTTTGCAGCAAGCTCAGCGTCGCCAGCACATTGCCGGTTGCATTGGCTCCATCGTGGATCGTGATCGAACCCGAGGTGTACGGAGAGCTGTAGTACAGCGAAAAGGCGTTGGAGAATCCCGCAGGCACGTTCATTATCGCCAGCGTTCCATCGCTGCGTTTGGCGTTGAACGCCATCACGACCGGCCCACTGGGCTCGTTGGCAGTGATGTAGTGACCGCCGGAAGAAACATCGCTGGCAACGATCGCGCTCGGCGAGAAAGTGATGCCCAACGGCGTGCCGTCGCCGCCATGCGCGCTGGCTCCCCCATTGTAGAAATCGAGCACCTGATCCAGCTCGTACATGCCGGAGAACGTCAAGGTGACAACTTGATCGGCGACTGCAGTCACACTGCCAAGGCCAGCCGATGTGGCGAATGCGATCAGCAACAACGAACGTAAAAAGCAACCGCGCAGACCCCCATCGGCCAACATGATCATGACTGCCCCTGTTCCACGCCGTCGATCCTCACCCACGTCTCGAGAACTTGTCGCTTCAGCTTATCGCACCCTGCTACTGCTTCGTCACATGCGACAGCCGCCCCGCCGGTTTGAAAATGATTGGCGGTGCGGTCGTGGTCCCGCCGTCCGGGGAAGTTGTGACGTTTTCCAGAACCCACATATCGGTGTAGTTGACGTCGGACCGGACCACTTCCCAACCGCGTTCTTGCAGGATCGGCATGGCGACAAACGATGGTTGCGCAAACAGCAAGCGTCCAGCGTCTGCGCCGCTGGGCAACTGCCACACGCCCCACGCTGCGCCGTTGCGAAGCTTGTTGACCGTGTTGGA
>JANXVS010000033.1 GCA_025351555.1 Pseudomonadota bacterium
CGCGGCCTGCAGGTGGCGTTGCGCTATCTGCTGGAGGATCTTGGCTATGACCTGGTTATCGCTGCCGATCACGCGCAAGCCAATGTGGCGATTTGCGATGGTCCGTACGATGCGGCGATCATCGATTACTTCCTCGACAATATTCCCTCGTCCGATCTGATTGCACAGTTGCGCAAGCGTTATCCGGCCACGCCGCTGGTCTGCTCTACTGGGGCGTTTGCCGAACAGATCGACGAATCGGTGCGACCGAACGCCTTCTTATACAAGCCCTACGGCGCCGGACAATTGCGCGACACGCTCAATTCGCTCATGCCGAATTAAGTTCAAGCCGGCGCGCCGGCATCCCGTCCAGAGACCTCTGGCAGATGCAGTTCTATGCAGGTTCCGCGCGGCGTATTTGCAGCGATGTTCAACTCACCGCCGTGGCTGTGCAGCAGCTCGCGCGCAAGGGTCAGGCCCAGACCACTGTTGCCTTCGGCACGACGGGTGGAATAAAACGGGTCGGCCACTTTGCTGCATGAATCCGGGGGAATTCCCGCGCCGTTGTCGCGGATTTCAATGACCACCGAGCCGCCATCGCGGCGTGTGAGAATCTGAATCGTATCGGCGTCGGCTTCGGTCGCATTGTGCAGCAGGCCGGCGACCGCGCGTTCCAGCGCCGGGCGATCTACCCGAATCCGCGCATCGATGCCGTCGACGCGAAACCTTGGCAGGGTGGCGCGTTCCTGCCTGGCCAGGTCGATCGCCGCATCAATCATCGCGCGCGCCGGAACCACTTCGCGTGGCCCCGCATGCAAGCCGGAACCGAAGCGCTGCATGCCCTGAATCAATCGTCCGCAGCGGGCGCAATCCGCGAGCAGGCGATCAAGCACCTCGCGTGCGCGTTGCGGCTGCTCGCGCTCGAGCAGCAACTTGGCCAACTCGGCGTTTATCGCGATCGCATTCAAGGGATTGGCGATATCGTGGGCGGCGCCGCGCACGAAGGCACCCAAATCCAGAGCCGCACCGTCGGCGGACGCCGCATGCACACTGTCCATCAATTCACTCCAGGAGCGGGCCAGCACGGTTGTTTGTGCAGTGGGATAACTCAATTGGAACAACTAGCAGTAAACATGCCATTGGCCGAACTCGTCGCGAATACCCGCCTTGGGCCTTGGCACAGTCCTTCCATCAATTTCTTCACAACGGCATCGGTCCCGCCGCATTCCGCTTCGACGAGGTGACGTATGAAACACTCCCCTTATGCTTTCGATTCCGCCGAATCCGCACACGCCGCAGCCATTGCGATCGCGGTCGCGATCGCGATCGCGATTGTGACATGAGCACCGCAGCCATGCCGGCGAAAAATTTCGCGGCACTCGGTGTCATCATCTCGTCGGCACCGCGCACCGCGTTGCTCGCGGCGCTACAGCAACTGCGACCACAACTGGATATCCAGTTACAGGAAATCGCGCCGGTAATCGGCACCGGCGAAACCGGTTATCGCGTCGAAGTCGAGTTGAGCGGAGAAGCGACCGTACCGCATTCGATCGACCTATGGTTGCAGATAAAAAGCGCCGTGATGGCGAAGTTTCCGGCGGACAAACCCAATGCCGTCACTGCGATTGATCCGTAACGATGCGAGGTAACGCACATGATCCGCAAGCTCAAGTCTGGCCACTACCGCCTGTATTCGCGCAAGACTGATCCCAAGACAGGCAAGCGCAGGAACCTGGGTACGTTCGGTTCGCGCGCAGCGGCCGAAAAGCACGAGCGCGAAGTGCAGTATTTCAAGCGCCATGGTTAAGCTTAGTTGCGTGCGGGCGGCTGCGGCTGCGCGCGCATGTGTTCGCGCACGCCGGCAACGTCACGGCGCGATACCTCGGCCGCTGCGTTTCCCCAGGCTTGGCGCAAGTAGGACATCAGCTCGGCGATTTCTGCGTCATTCAACTTGCCTGCGAACGCCGGCATCGCGAAACGGTTCGGGTTGCCTGCGGTCGACGCTGCGGGACTGCCGCCCAGAATCAAGCGGATCGCCGTGTCCGGATCGCGGCCCTGCGCAATCGCGCTGCCCTTGAGCGCAGGAAACGCTCCGCGCTGACCCTGACCGTTTTGCATGTGGCAGCCTGTGCAGTTATCCAGATACAGATTGCGGCCGCTGGTGTGGTCGGCGGACACCGCAGTCTTGTCCGCGTGCGCTGCACTCGCGCCGTCGGGAAGATCTTTCAGGTAGGTCGCGATCGCGCGCGCGTCGTCGTAGCGCAGATGCGCGGTCGACATCTCGACGACTTCCGCCATCGGCCCGGCCGCGCGTGTGCGATCGTTGGCGCCGGTCTTGAGAAAGGTGGCAATCTCCTGGATCGACCACTCGGACAAGCCGCCGAGCGCGCGTCCGGTGAGATCGGATGCGAGCCAGCCTTCAGCGTTG
>JANXVS010000056.1 GCA_025351555.1 Pseudomonadota bacterium
TCGACAACAACTGTAACGGTCTCATCGACGAAGGTTGCGGCTGCGTCTATGTCGCCCCGTTCGGTAGCGACAGCACGGGCACGGGTTCGTCGAGCTTGCCCAAGCGCACGATCAGCGCCGCGATCAGTGTTGCCGGCACAGGGGGACTGCCCAATCTCGTCTGCGTCGGCGGGACCGTGACTTGCGCGAGCGCATCGACGACAACCAGCTACGCCGAGTCCGTCACCATGCGCAACGGCGTTCACGTCTACGGAGGTTATTCGCCGGTCGGAGCCACTTGGCCGCATGCGGCGGGCTGCATCACCCGCATCGTCGCTCAGGACCCGCTCGGCGTGTTCTTCGGCGCCACCGTGACCGCCGCCTCCATCCTCGACGGCTTCACGATCGCTGGGAACGGCCCCACCAACAACGCCGCCGTGACCGTGCAGGGGAGCACGGGTGCGGTCATCAACAACGACATCGTCCTCGGCGGCAACGGCACCACGTCGTACGGCGTCAACGTGACCGACAACGCTGGGGCCGCCGCGACGCCCACCCTCTCCAACAACGCGATCACGGGGGGAAATGGGTCTGCCCTTGCCGCCGGCGTGCGATCACTCAACTCCGCGCCGGTGATCCAGGGGAACTGCAGCAGCTTCGACGCGACGGGCCGGTGCAGCGCGGCCTGCTTCACCGCGACCCGCTACATCCGCGGGAGGACGACGAGCGCGACCGGGGCCGAGTCCTACGGCGTGCGCCTGGAAACATCGCCGGGCACGATCGTAGACCAGAACAGCATTTGCACCAACGGCACCAGCACCACGGATGCGGCGGGGGTCCGGCTCTCCGGCGACGCGAGCGGAACCGTCATCCGCGCCAACGTTATCATCGGCTCCGGCGGGCAACTGAACGCCGTGGGGGTCTGGGCCGATCCCTGCGCCGGCGCCTCGCCCTGGGTGGTGAACAACTTCCAGATTGCTGGAAGCTCGAACACCGTTGGCGCCCGCGCCGACGGGGTCCGGGCGCTCGGGAGCTGCCACGTCAGGATCGATAATAATGTGCGAATCGTCGGCGGCCAGGAGGGCGCCGCTGCCGACGCCACCGGCGTATTCTGCGCCCGCGACGCAGGTTCGGGCGTCGCCAGCGGCTGTACCATTCTCGACAACGTTTCGATCCAGGGATCGGGCGCCGGCTTTCCGCCGAGCGCCACCGGTATCCGCTGCGACGACGGCGCCTGCGCCGTCATCCGGAACAATGCGTCGATCAGCGGTCGCGGCGGCCAGCTCGCCATCGGCGTGGCCCTGGGCAAGACCGGCACCTTCGTCGACGCCAACGTCATCCAGGCCGGATGCGCCACGAGCGAGGGGATCGGTGTGCTTTCCAACGACTCCTTCGCGCGCATCCAGAACAACCAGATATCCGGCGCGACGTCCGTCGGCGCCTGCACGCCAAGTGCCCCGGCGAGCGAAGCCGTGAGGGCCGTCGTCGGCGCCGGTTCCAACGAGATCGACCTCAATTCCAACGACCTCTTCGCCGAAGGCTTCGCCGGCGCCTGCACCAGCTGCGGTATCGCTTTCGACATTTCAGGCTCACCGCCGCTCGGCCCCCGTGGCATCGTGCGCAACAACATCCTCCTCGCTGGCAAATGCAGCATCAGCTACGACATCGACGAGATGAACGCCCAGGCTGATCCGCGCGTGCTGGAGAACAACGACCTGTGGCAGAACGCGGCCGTCACCGCGCTGTACAGAAATGAAAACGGAACGAACCTGACGACGATCTCGTCGGTGAACGCGCTGTCCGATATCACCGCCGCAAGCAACATCTCTGCCGACCCGCTTTATCTCTCCGGTCACCTCTCCGCGAGCTCGTCCTGTCGCAACACCGGCACCGCGACCGGCGCCCCCACCTACGACTTCGAGGGCGATTCCCGCCCGCAAGAGTTGCTGTTCGACATCGGCAGGGACGAGTACAAGCCGTAATCAACTCGAACTTCGGCTCGCCACGCCGAGATTAGACACAAACTGCGCGATCAGGCATCGGCAATGGCGAAGTTTTATCAGCAGATACTGCGATGGCAACAAGAGGCGAAAGCGGCGGCGGCGGGCGATCTGGCGTCCCTCGTCAACGCCTACTGCACGTTCCTTGCGCAGCAGGGAATCAAGCTGCATCGCATGAACCTGGCCTTGACCACCCTGCACCCGCAGATTCAGGCGCTGCGCTACGTGTGGTACGACGACCTCGTCGAAGTCGGTGCATTCCCGGCGAAGGTTCTGTTCCACCGTCAGGTGCATCAGTTTGGTCGATGCACGGTGGATGAGGCGCATCTGATCTACGGCGCGAAGGATTCGCCGCAGTTCAAGCAGAGTCCGTTTTATCTTTTGCTGCAGGGCGCGCCGAACTTGTCCTGGCGCCTGGCACCGGGCCAGACCTACGAATTTCCCGTGCTCAATGACCTGGCTGCGCAAGGCGCCACGCATTACTACGCGGCGAACGTGCCGGGAGTAGACGGACACATCAGTTTGGTCAGCACCGAAAACGGCGGGTTCACGACGCACGCGATCGAGCAGATCCAGAGCTCGCTGTCGGCTTTGGGCTTGTTGCTCGACGGCGCCTTGAAGGATCTGATCCTCAACACCGTTCTGGATTGCTATGTTGGGCATTCGCCGCGCGACGAAATCAAGCAGGGCAATATCCGCCCCGGCTCGATGATTGATATCGATGGAGCGATCTGGTTTTCCGATATCAGAAAATATTCCACGCACACACAAACGACCGAAGAGGAAATTTTGATCGGCAAGTTGAATG
>JANXVS010000070.1 GCA_025351555.1 Pseudomonadota bacterium
GTGCCAGAACCGTAACCGGCAATCGTCGAGGCCCACGTCACTGATCCATGTGATGAGTCGGTGAACGTGAACGTCGCCGTGCCCCAATCATGCTGCGTGGCCCCTCCCGGATTGTAGTTCGGCGGGAATTGCGCACCCGAACCATCGATTAGTTGCAGATGCATCTGCGCACTGTTGCCATTGATCTGTCCTGTGCCTGCAAGCCATACCGGCGTACCGTTCGGCGCGAAGGCAAACCAGTCCACCGCAAGAAATGCCGTCGTAGTGGTTGGGAGCACCTCAAACTCGAAGCCATGGCCGCTCTGCGCCGGGTTGAACCAGTTGCCCGAATAGCATGAGGTGACCTGCGCCCCCGGCGCATCCTGCGCTGGCAAACCCACCGCGAGGAAATGTTTGAGCGGCATCGAGCCGGAGCTGAATCCCGGATAGGTGCTGCGCCAGCTCATCCTGCCGGTGTTCGCATCGCTGAAAGTGAGGGTAATGCTGCCCCACAGGCTTGGTGTCGAGTGTGCTTCACCGAGCGGGAATGAAACGCCCTGGAAGATCGCAACCTGATCCATCTGCACCACGACGGTGCCCGCAGCGGATCCTGTTCCCGCGTGCGCCGTGCCGACTCCCTGCATCCAGGTCGGCTGGCCGTTGGCGAATACAAACCAGGTCAGCAGCACGAGACGATTGTTGTTTGCATCCGGTTTGACGACATCGATCACAAGCCCCTGGCCGTTCTGGGCGGGATCGAACCATTGGCCGCTGTAGTCGCCGCTCAAGTTCGGCAGCTTCGTCCCGGTCACGCCGGTGTACGTGCCGATGCCCTGCGCATAGGCATTGCGGTTCGTGTTGCCGTTTGCCTGCGGGGCATTGCTGTCGAACCCGCTCGCGGTTCCATCACCGGAAATGGATGGGCTTTGATTCGTCGTGCTGTTGCTCGAGCACAGCGGGCCACCGAGTGCGGCGACCGAGAAGAAGTTCGTGGTGATCGCCACGGCGCCGCATTGTGGCGGCGCAACGGCGGTGGCGTCTTTTGCCAGCGGTAGTGGTCGCAGGAAGTTCGTCGCCGCCGTCTGCATGGCGACGGCCGTGCCATCGTCGGATAGTTGCGGGTGTTGCGATGCGCCGTCGGGCACCGTGCCATCGCCACTTCGCGCGCGCTTGACCAGACGGGCACCTGGCTGCGCCAGCGATATGAAGACTTCCCTGCCACCGACCGGGGTACCGATGCCATCCAGATTCGCCTGCGAGGTAAAGGCGATCACGCTGCCATCCTGATTGATCACGGGCTCAGAGCTGTCTGCACTAGCACCCTGACCGGTTGCGTTGGTCGTAATTGGCAGCAGCTGGCCGGTGATCGCAAACGACTTGGCGACGCTGGCGGAGCTGGTCAAATCTTTCAGCACGATCTGCCGTGCTGACGTGCTGAACAGGGTCGGGGACGACAAACTGAATACGACGTTGTTGCCATCGCCCGACAACTTTGGCTCGCAGCTGTCGCCCGGCAGTTCGCTGCCAGCGCTATCCAGGCTGATGCGCTGCGCAGTAATGGATGAATTCAGTGGATCGACCAGGAAAATATCGCGTCCACTGTTGCCATCGCCTGGCACAAGATTCGAAGCCGATGAACAAAATACGAGTTGATTCGTGCCATTGACCGAAGAAAGACTCGGGCTGCCGCTGGCCGCGCCATTTGCCGGCACGCCACCCATGCCCATGTCGACCTGATGCTTGGGTTGTCCGCGCGGTCCGGCAAACATCTGGCCCGTGACGAGATCTTTCGCGCTCTTGGCCGAAGCTGGCGTAAACAGAAACGCGATGATGTTGCCGTCCGGCGACACCGCCGGCAGGCCGGCCATGCCGATCAACTTGTTGCCGGCACCGTCCACACTCTCCAGCACTGGGTTGCCATCGGCGCTTACCGAATAAACGTCCTGCCCGCCGGCATTGGCCGAGTTCACCGTCAGATCGGTTTGCAACGACTGGAACACCTTGATCTTGCCGTCTCTGGACAACACGATTTGCGTCGAGTCCTTGCTGGTCGGCGCGCCGTTGCTCGATTCCACATGCGTGCAGGTGTCGAACCACGGCGAACTGCCGGTGGCCGCATCCCACGCAGGATCCGGCGTCGTGGTGATGGCGTTCGGGCAAAGACTGGAATGGTAAGCGGCAAGACCATTCGGCTGAGGCACCTGGGGGAGGGCGCCCGACAGCTCATTGTCTCCGACCTGCAGCGAATACAGGGCGCTTAATCCACTGAGCGATGGCAAACTACCGGTCAGGCGATTGTCGGATACGTCAAAAACAACCAGCGCGGCCAACCCTGCAAGCGATGGAATCGAGCCGCTCAACTGATTGGAGTAGACCTGCAAGTCGCGCAGTGCCGTCAGTCCTGACAGCGACGGCAGTGAACCGGTAAGCTGGTTGTCGTTCGCATAAAAGGTTTGCAGCGCCGCCAATCCCGATAGCGCGGGCAGCGCACCCGTCAACTGGTTGGACCCCACTTCAAAATCCTGCAGCGCGGTCAGGCCGGACAATGCGGGAATCGGGCCACTGAGCTGGTTGGAAGAGGCCGCAAAGTCCTTCAATGCCGTCAACCCTGACAACGACGGCATCGCCCCGGCCAGTTCATTGGAATCCACAAAGAAGGTCGTTAACGCGGTCAGTCCCGACAGCGAGGGAATCGAACCGGAAAGCTGGTTGGCGGATGCTGAGAAGTCCTTCAGCGCGACCAGACCCGCCAGCGCGGGAAGCGCGCCGGTCAATACATTGTCCTGAACCTGAAAGTTTTCCAGTGCCGTCGATCCGGAAAGCGATGGAATCGAGCCGGTCAATTGATTGTCCTGCGCCTCAAAGTCGTCCAACGCCGTCAATCCGGAGAGCGCGGGAATCGAGCCGGTCAGATCGTTGGAGAAGACCTGGAAATCCACCAGTTTTGGCAATCCTGAAAGCGGCGGTATCGAGCCCGTCAGCTTGTTGTCTCCGGCGTAAAATGCCGCCAGTGACGTCAACCCCGTCAGTGGGGGAATCTGGCCTGATAGGTTATTGCTGGTGATGCCGAATCTCTGCAGCGCTGCCAGGCCGGCCAGTGAGGGGACGGTGCCGGTCAACCCATTGTATTGGACATCAAAATCCTGCAACGCCGGCAACCCGGACAGCGGCGGGATCGTGCCGGTCAGATTATTGGCGGCAGCCGC
>JANXVS010000094.1 GCA_025351555.1 Pseudomonadota bacterium
TTCGGTGGCGCGATGTACGACAATGGCCAACTTGCAGGTGGCACCAGCAGCCCGGTGCTGACCAACGTTACCTTCAGCGGCAACAGCAGCGCCAATTATGGTGGCGCGATGGTCAACGATGGCACCGGTGGTGCCGGCGCCACCAGCAGTCCGACGTTCACCAATGTCACCTTCCACGCCAACAGCGCCGTCAACGGTGGTGCGATGTTCAATAATGGCGGTGGCGGCACCAGCAGCCCCACGTTGACCAATGTCACCTTCAACGCCAACAGCGCCAGTAATAACGGTGGTGCGATGTACAACACTGGTGGTAGCAGCGGTACCAGCAGCCCGAAGTTGATCAACGCCACGTTCAGCGGCAACAGTGCCAACAATGGTGGCGCGATTTACAACGTGGGCACCAACAGCGATTCGCTGCTGCTCAATTCGATCGTGTGGGGCGACAGCGCGACAACCAGCGGTCCGGAATTCTTCCTCCAGAGCGGTGTAATCGATCTTTACTACAGCATCATCCAAAACGGTTGTGCAGCCAATAACTGTGGGGGTACATCCAACTCCAGTGGTGACCCCGTGCTTGGCCTCCTGGCCGACAACGGCGGCTTCACACGTACGCTGATGCCAGGTCCGAGCGGCGCAGCCATCAACGCGGTTCCGTGCAGCTATTCGAGCGAAGAGCCACTGACTGATCAGCGTGGCGCGGTGCGTCCGGATTCGGTCAGCACCGGCGCCACCCGTTGTGACATCGGCGCCGTCGAAGCCAACTCTCTACCCGGGGATCTTATTTTCGCCGACAGGTTCGGTTCATCGCCGTGGGACGATTTTTGACCAGCAAAATCAATGGAGCCAAAGCGTAAAGGCACACTGACTCCGTTACTACCAGGACCAACCTGCGATGCGCGTCTTTGTACTGAGAGCAAGGTCAGCGCCGACGGACAGCCGAGAGCTTCTGGACGCTGTCGGCAAGGAGGCCCATACCGAAATCCTGGCCCTCACGCTGATGAACGCCATCTTTGTGGCGCAATCCCATCGCCCCGATGTCACGGTGCATCTGGTACTGGAAAGCACTCAGGACTACTCGCGAACGATTAGTTTCAACTCGAATGACATGCGCGACATCGGTGGCTTTCACGAGCAGGCCTTGCTCGGCAAAGTTGCCAGGGCTCTGGATGTCTCCAGAGGAATGGGCAAGGAAGAAAGCCGTCCAGTCGAGTCAGGCATCACGGTGCGCACGATCAGTTTCGAGAAGCTGGTGCAGGAATTGGCTGAGGACCATCAACTGTTTGTGATGGACAAAAAGGGCACGCCCATTCGTGGCAAGGCGATTGCCGGCAACCCATGTTTCCTGCTTACCGACCACATGCCGATGCCGAAGAAGAGCTTCAACAGCCTTGAACGTCTGGGCGCCGAGAAAATAAGTCTTGGATCGAAAATGCTGTTTGCATCGCAGTGCGTCTTGCTCATACACAACGAACTGGATCATGGGGAACAATAACGGCGAAAATGGGGTCAGAGAACATTTCCCGTCTTCAAAAATGTTCTCTGATACCCATTTTTTCATGGCGGAGGATCGTTGAAAACCAATCGCGAGTCAGATGACGTGCACGAGCCGGCCACCGCCGACGGTGACGCCCTGCGGCAGCGCTTTCCGAAACCGACCTTGCCCGCCGCCATCTATCAGGCGCTCACCATCGTCGGCATGAATGCGTACCTGTTATATCTTGTCGTGGCGCACCAATCCTCGCCGGTGGCTATCGCCTTGTTCGCCGTGCTGGAACTTATTTCGATGAGTCTCATCATGAACCTTGCGTTGATCGGAGTGCCGCAACCGTTGCGCGTCGGCAGTCCGGACATGCCGATTGCGAAACGCCTCTTCGCGATCGCCTTCGTGTCGGCTGGTCTGTTGGGGATCGCCTGGTTCGGCGTCATCAACGATCGCGAACGCATCGTCGAATTAATTCGGCAGCGCGATCCAATCGCAGCACTCCGCGAGTTGCACATCCTGTGGCCGCTATTGGCCAGCGCAGCATTGTCGGCTTCGGTTGCGCTGGGCGACCGGCAGCGTTGGAGCCGCACGGGTGGATCGTTCGTCAACGGCACCGCCATGCAGGCGGCGCCGAAGTTCATCACCGCCGTGATTGGTCCCGTCGTCGCATTGCTGCTGAGCGATCACGCGTACATGATGGACAGTACGCGCGGTGCGATCGTGTGGTGCATCGTCTACCTCGCCATGAAAAGCGCGCTCGAACTGCTGTTTCTGGCGGGGCATTTCTTCGGCATGCTCGATACGGGTCCGCGTGGGCGTGGCAAGCGCCGCTGATGACTGTCGGCGCAAATACGCAGCTTACTGCTCGAACGCCGCGCGAGAGATCAGATCGACATCGTGAAATCCGGGGAGTGTCGAAATGACGGTTACTGGCCCGTTGACGGGGTAAAAGGCGCCAGGGCAATTTTGTCGCAACAGATAAAATCCGTTGGCCTCGAGGTTGAAGTACACGCAGGAATTTGCGGATGCGCCGAGCGTTTCGACGACGCCCGCATCCAGGTTGTAAACCGGCGCACCTGAGGCGCCGGGCATCATCGACGTATTTGCGATCGCGACGCCGGTAGGCGCATTCTCATTGATGTGCTGGATTGCGAAATCGCCCTTGGCGGGTAAGAGCCGCTGGCTGAAAGACACGTCGGCGAAGCGATCCTGCGGCGAAGCAAAGCCGCTCTTGCGCACGGCCAAGGGTACCCTTCCAATGACGGGCCGGTCCAGCGTGATGACGACGAAATCGCCGGGCGCGGTTTCCGAATGCGTGTTCAACACGACGCCGTTGTACTGACCATCGGCACCGATCGATGCGAAATACACGTTTTCTGCCGGGATATGTGCTGGATCTGGATATTGGCAAATCCCGCCGACACTTTGCGCACGCAGTCCAAACACGTAGCCGAACAACGTATAGTCGAATGGCGTCTGGTGGGCGGTGGTCAAGATGGAGTTGCTCGATATCAGCACGCCACTGCGCCCCGCCGTCGTCTGCGGCGTGCCGTAGTAGGCGGAGGCTGGATCGAGCGGCCCATACGGGGAATTCGTATAGGTGCCCATCGGCGTCAAGGAATATGTCTGATCTGGATTCTTGACGAGTTGCTGAATCGTGAGATTCACCAGGAATGCTGTCGCGTCGAATAAATGCAAGATTCCGGGATCGTTGGTGTCGCACGCATCCGCCATGACTTGCGCACTGGCGCTTGCGCACAAAGGCAGCGATAGGCACAAGGTGCCGAAGAAGATTGCAAGGCGCTTGCTCAATGCGGCATGACCAGTAGCGAACATCAGGAAAGGGGGCGGTCAGGGCTGATGATAACCGATGTCAGGTTGCAGGCTGGGAATAGCGCAGTCAGCGGAAAAGGGGACAACCTTAGCCCATTTCCTCCCAACAGGGAAAGATGTTTACAATAAGGTGTCGCGCCGCGGGTGCGGATGCGGCGCGGAATCTTCGGATCCGCGTTTTTCCACTTGAGGAGCCTGCAATGAACACGATGATGAAAACGGTGAGCTTGTCGTTTCTGTGTGCGGCGTTTGCATTTCTCAGCGTCGATGTATTGGCCGCGGATGCGGCGGCAGAAGTGGCGGCGATACATGCCGTGGATCAGAACTGGCTGAAGGCGTACAACGGCGGCGATGCGGATGCCGTCGCCGGTCTGTACGACGAGAAGGCGATTCTCCTGCCGCCGGGTGCGCCGGCACCGCATGGACGCGCAGCGATTCGCGCGTTCTTTGCGTCGGACATCACCGCGTCGAAGAAAGCCGGCGTGACGTTTCATCTGGGGCCGAATCCGGATGGCAGCGCGAATGGCGACATGGGCTGGGCGTCCGGCATCTATACGGTCACGGATGCGTCGGGCAAAGTCGTCGATAGCGGAAAGTACCTTTCTGTTTCGAAGAAAGAAGATGGGAAGTGGCTTTATGTTCGCGACACATGGAATTCCGATGTCGCGGCGCCAGCCGAAGCTCCTGCGGCGCAGAAAAAATAGCTCGCTAGAAACAGTTGACCAACCTTAGTCCTTTGCCGTTTGCAGGGCCGGTGCACGCATGCGCCTGAACAAGCACATCGCTGAAACCGGTTTCTGCTCGCGGC
>JANXVS010000238.1 GCA_025351555.1 Pseudomonadota bacterium
GGATCTTTCGGCAGCCGGAAGCGTTCGTTGGCTTCGATGAAGATCGGCACGCGGCCGCCGCCTTCGCGACTGGCCAGAAAATGCGAAGCCGCGCCCCAATGCACACTGCCAAACGCGGTGTACTCGACATGGGCGACAGTAAGGTGCGCTTCGTCGCCAATCATTTTCTGGCTCGATGCGATCGAGTACAGGCGCGGCGTGAGCGGACGCAAGGCAGCGACAAGTTCCTCGGCCTGCCAGTGCGCCGGCCAGGCGCGCACGAGATCGATGACTTGCTGCTCACGCAACAGCGTCGTCAACGCCGGCGCGTGATCGGGTGCCAACAGACGATTCAGCTCCACACTCTGCGCCTGCGCGGCATGCTGGGCGACGAACGGACGCGCCAGGCGGGTGATCTCGCACTTTTCCGTCAGCCATTGCGCCAGTGGCAGGGCCACGCCGTCGTGATTGACCGCACGCTCGCCATCGAGCTTGAGCGCAGCCAGAACCGCATCGATCAGGGCCGGCGGATTGCGTGGCCAGACGCCGAGCGCATCGCCAGGTTCATACGTCAGGCCTGAATCTTCCAGCGCCAGTTCGATATGGCGCACATCCTTGGCGCTGCTGCGCGCGATGATGCGCTGATTGGCGAGGACTTCGGCCGCGTAGGGTTTTTTGCGCGTCCATGCGGCGCTCGCATGCGGCGGACGCAGCGGGGTGACCGTCGCCAGCGGCGTATTCGCCTTCAACGCTTCGCGTGCTGCGGCTAGCGCGCTTTCGAGCCAGGGTTTGACGATGGTGTCGATATCCAGATCCGCATCGGCGCGCGCCACGATGCGCCGTGCACCGAGTTCGGCCAGACGCGCATCCAGCCGGCGGCCGATCGCGCAGAACTGCAGATAGCTCGAATCGCCAAGACCCAACACCGCGTATTTGAGTTCGGCCAGCGCCGGCGCCCGTTTGCCGGCAAGGAACTCAACGAAGCCGAGCGCATCATCGGGCGGATCGCCATCGCCCTGGGTGCTGATCACGATCACGAGCAGACGTTCGGACTTCAACTCGCGGGTCGGGTAGGCGTCCGCGCGCAGCAAGCGCACCGCCAGACCTGCCCCTTCCGCGTTGCGCGTCAGTTGCTCGGCCACGCGTTTGGCGTTGCCGCTCTGGCTGCCGTAGACGATGGTCAGGCGTTGCTGCGGCGACGGCTCGCGCTGCAGCGTCGCGACCGCGCGTGACGGCCCCGCCGACTGCGTGGCCAGGCCTGCGGTGTAGCCGGACAGCCAATGCAGCGCCGGCGCCTCGAGCCCTTCGATCAAACGCGCGAGCAGGTCCGCCTTGTCTTCAGGCAAGGGCAAAAATGGCAGATCCACCGAGGCCGCAGGCATGCTTGCACCATCAACGCGTTTGGACGGCTAGCCGTCTTGATGTCCGCGATTCTGGTCGCCTGCCGCGCATTGCGGAAAGGACGCCTGTTTATGTCGATATACCCAAAGAGATAGCGCGAGTACCGTTACCCTGCGTGCGCCGGGTTCAGACCAGTTGCTCACTGAAACAATTCCAAGCCGCACTACGCCACGCGCCGCAGGTCGCGCAACCCGAACCAACCCAGCACGCCGGCAAGCAGACCCAGCAGCCACGTCGATGCCGCGGGCACTGGCATCAGCACCTGCGGCGCCAGGGTGCCCTCGTAAGCCCCGATGTCCGCTGCTGCACCGAGCACGCGGGGAAATCCCGCGCCGCGCTGATCGATCACCAGATTTGCCACATTGTTGCCGACATCGACCGCCGGGCTGCCTACGCTGAGCGCATGCGTGCGCGTGGGTCCACCGTTGTTCGCCAGCGGCATGAGTTTCGGCTCGGCATGCCGGGTGTCGCCGGGCAAGGTGACGGCGGCAGCGGCCGCTATCACGAGATTGTTCGCGCCGGAAAGGGTCTGCTCTGTTGCGGCCGCAATATCCGCCGCACCAGCGGACGCCACGTTGTCGGCCACGATCGTGCTTTGCAAAGCGATCGCCTGCGGGAATCCCGACACATACATGCCGCCGCCCTTGAGTGCGCTGTTGTGCGCGATCGTGCTGTTGTTCACGCTCATCGCATCGAACAGGCGCACGAACATCCCACCGCCGCCTTTACCCTTCGCGGTATTTCCGGAGATCGTGCTGTCGGTGACGAAAAACCCGCCGTGACTGGCGATGCCGCCGCCGCTGCCGAAGGAATAATTGCCCTCGATGGTCGAACGCAAGGCATAGCCGCCGTTGTCGGCGAAGATGCCGCCGCCAGTATCGTAGCTGCCGTGGGTGTCGGTCGGATTGAAGCTGGAGCGGTTGCCGCTCACCGTGCTGTCGTACAGCGCCGCCGTCCCGCGATAGGCAAACGCGCCGCCACCATACGCGGCGGTAAACGTATCCGGATGGCTTCCCATGGCCACATTGGCGGAAAGTGTACTTGTGTACAAGGTCACGCCGCGGGCGAGAATGCCGCCGCCGTACGCGCCTTCGCCGCTGGAAACACAGCCACTGACCGTACTGTGATCGAGCGTGACATAGCCCCCGGAAAGAATGCAGGCGCCACCGGCAATGTGGTAACCGCTGACCCGACTCGCGCCGTTGCGTACGGTCAAGGCGCTCAGGGTCAAGGTGCCGTAGCCGTAGTGCACGAACGCGCGATCCGCGCCTGCGCCGTCGATGGCCAGTTTGCCCGAACCGGGCCCGATCACGGTCAGATCATTGAGCATCACCGGAATCGCACCCTGACTCAGGGTGATGACGCTGCAGGTCAACGCACTCAGATCGATCGTATCGCCCTCGCCCGCCGCGGTGACAACGCTGCGCAAGCTGCCGCTGCCGTCGTCGTCGGCGCAACTGGTCACCGGCGTCGTCACCGCCGGTAGGGGCACAATCGGCCGCGGCTTGGCGCCCACCGCATGCAGCGCCCGCATCAACGCGGCGACGCCGCTGTGGTCGCCAGGGACCCACGTCGCAGGCATGGCGACGCCAAAGTTGCCGACTGGCGCCGCCGCACTCGCGCTGGCGCAAGCCAAGGTCAGCGCCGCCGCCAGCGGCATGAGGCGAAAATCGCGCTTCCGCGCACGTCCGCATGAACTCATAGAAAACCCCTGCAACCGTCTCGAATAGGCACGAATGTAGCATCCGTTGCGGCATCGACCAATGCAAACTGTGAACTGCCCGCTTGCGCCGGGTGTTGCGCGGCGACTATCGTAGGGTGGGAATTCCAGCCGGTACGCACCATGTCCTTCGCCGAAAAACGCCGCCATCCGCGCCTGGCGATCTACTCTGCGGCGCTTGCCATCAACGGCGCCGACGGCTATCTGTCCGACGTCAGGGATTTGTCGCAGGGCGGCGCCTGCATCGGCCGGCCCAAAAACTGGCCGGAAAAACCCATCGACGTCTGTCGCGTTTTCTTCATCTTTGATCAGGAAACGGTGATCGCCATCGACGCGCGCATCGTGCGTTCGGCTCCCGAGGAACTGGGCCTGGAATTTCTGCCCGGCCAAGAAAGCCGCGTCGAGAGCCTGTTGTACGAATCGCGGTTTCTGGATCGCGAGGCCTTGTAATCGATGCACTTGCAGCGTTCCTTCTTACCATCGACAACAACGACGCGGCACTGTGCGACGCAGTGTCGGTACGCCAGTTGCACGTGCTGCAACTCGTCGCCGAAAGCATGAGCAACGGCGAGATTGCCGAGTCGCTGAAATCGTCGCGCGGGACCATCGAAACCCACGTCCGCCACATCTGCAAAATACTGGCAGTCAACTCACGTTTGCAGGGCTTGTTGCGCTGAGGTGCAGGCATGTGCGCAGTACTCACGGCTGCTAAGCTGTCGGGGGTTCGTCAGGGAATTTTGCATGCTCGACTACATTGCCCCCATCGCGCTACTGATCGGTTCCAACGTGTTCATGACCCTGGCCTGGTATGGCCATCTGAAATTCACCGATCGACCACTGTGGATCGTAATCATCGTCAGTTGGGGCATCGCGTTTTTCGAATACTGCCTGCAGGTACCGGGCAACCGTATCGGCTACCGCGTCTACAGCCCGGCGCAACTGAAGACGATCCAGGAAATCATCACCCTGATCGTGTTCGTGGTGTTCTCGGTGGCCTATCTGGATGCGACGATCAAGTGGAATCACCTCGTCGGCTTTGGCCTGATCGTCGCCGCGGCGTTCTTCATCTTTCTCGACTAAATCAAGCCGCGCACGACACCAATGACGCCGGCCACCACCAGAAGGATGATCGGCACGCTGCTGAGCGCGAAACCGATGCTGCGCGTTTTTGGATCGCTCACATAGCCGCGCAGATAAAGAATGCGGCCGGCAAGGTAGACCGCACCGACCGCCGCCACCCACAGGGGATTCCAGTACTGAGCAGCGATCCACAGCGCAGGAATGAACGCGATCAGCAGCTCCAGCGTGTTGTAGTGCACGCGAAAGTAGCGATCGAAGACTTCATGGCCGCTGGTGGCCGGCGCTTTCACGCCGTACTTGCCGCGCGCCCGACCGACCAGTGCGCCAAACACGAAGTATTCAATCAAGGCGCACAGTGTTACCAGATTCACCCAAACCATGAACTTCTCCTCAAGTTATATTTTTATACAAATCAAAATTTTATGCGGCCCGTCAACGTCTGCCACCACATCACCCAGTCACCGGCGAGGCTGTAGAACGGATACGTGAACGTGGCAGGACGATTGTGCTCGAAGCCGAAATGGCCGATCCAGGCGAAGCCATAGCCGCAGAACGGGATCGCCAGCAACCACAACCACTGCTGGGTCACGCAAGCCGCGACGAACACAATCACGATCAGCGTCGTGCCGGCGAAATGCAGCCGCCGGCACGTGCGGTTCGCGTGCTGGGAAAGATAAAACGGATAAAAATCGCGAAAGCTGGCATACGCGTCACTCATTGCGCGGGCCCTGGTTGATCAAGGACTCGATTCTCACCCGGCGCCGGACGCCACGCAAGTCAGCGCGATGGCAGCCGGCTTGCGCGCACACAAGCCCCGGCTGCCACAGCTGACTGGAATCGCTACTCGTCGCTTGTGTCCTCATCCTCGTCGCGCCTGGGCACATCGACCTTACCCTTGACGCCATGATGATGGATGTCGCTGCTGCCGGCCTTCCTCACCACGAAGTCGCCGCCGACGCCGTCCACGTTGATGTCGCCGGAGCCTATCGAACCGATCACGACATCGCCACCGGCGCGATTGACGCTGACATCGCCGGAACCGACGGATTCCACTTGTACACTTTTGCCGACATCGTCGAAACCCAGATCGCCCGAGCCGACATGGCCGACCTTGATCTGGCCGTGCACGTTGCGGGCAAGCACATCGCCGGAACCGGAACGGCGCACCTCCAGGCCACCGATGTCATCGGCCTTGACGTCGCCGGAATGCACCTCGACGGCGACATCGCCGCTGACGTGGTGCACGATCAGATCGCCCGAATGCGAATCAAAATCCAGCGCGGCGACGTCGGCGATATTGGCATCCCCGGAATTGGCTTTGACTTCGATCGCCAGCGTTGCAGGCACGCGCACTTCCAGATCAATGTAAGCGTAGTTCGATCCAAACAGGCTGAAGGTCTGCTCATTCGCCTGATTCGGCGTCACTGTAACGCGATCACCCGCGCGACTCTGATCGACCGTCAATCCGACCAGTTTGGCTTCCTCGGACGCACACGCCTTGCCGCGCACTTCAATCTTCGCGAGCCCGGCCACGCCACGAACTTGCAGATCGCTGGAACCAAGCTTGAACGCCAGCGAATGCAAGCCGGCGGGGTCGATATCTAGTTTGCGCTCGGCGGTGTATGAACACTGATTGGCCAGCACATCGCCCATTACAAGGCTTAGAATCAGACAGACAACGATACGCATGACGTGTATCTCCAAGGGAAATCGAGACTTCAGAAGTCGAGACTTCAGATGCCGACGGGCCCGTTAGGGTTTAAGCCGCCCGGCCTTGTCGTCGGCCTTGGCCCGATCCCAGTACGCATCCTGTTCGGCCAGCGGCTTGCCTTCCAGCATCGTGCCGTCGGCCGCGGCCAGGGCCTCCATGCGCCGGAAGCGACGCTCGAATTTGGCATTGGCACCTCGCAACGCGGCCGAATAATCCACCTTCGCCAGCCGTGCCAGATTGACGCAGACGAACAGCACATCGCCAATTTCGTCGGCGATGCGGGCAGGATCCGCGTTCGTGTCCAGCTCATGCCGGACCTCGCTGATCTCTTCGACGAGCTTGTCCAGCACCGGGCGCGGATCGCTCCAGTCAAAGCCAATGGTCGATGCGCGCTTCTGCAATTTCAGCGCGCGTTGCCATTCAGGCAAGCCGCGCGGAATGCCGGCGAGTACGCTGGTGTCGGCAGCGCCCGCCTGCGTGCGTTCGTTGCGCTTGTGCTGTTCCCAAGCCTGCGTCTGTGCCGCGGCATTTTCCACTTTTTCTACGTTTCCACTTTCATCCGGAAATACATGCGGATGACGGCGAACCATTTTGGCGCAAATCGCTTGCACCACGTCGGCAAACGTGAACTGACCGATCTCCTGCGCCATGCGCGCATGGAATACGACTTGCAGCAGTAGGTCACCTAGCTCGTCGCGCAAATCGGCATAATCGCGGCGGTCGATCGCGTCGGCGACTTCGTAGGCTTCCTCGATCGTGTACGGCGCGATCGTGGCGAAATCCTGCTTCACATCCCAGGGGCAGCCGTGTTCGGGATCGCGCAGTGTGGCCATGATGCGCAGCAGGTCGTCGATGCTGCGCTCAGGCATGCCCGGTATCTCCACGCAACAAGCCAGCCCAATCGATGGCGGTATCGCCGAATGCCAGAAAATCCGGATTGAGCAATGATTCTTTCGTGTTGTAACGCAGGGACGCGCCAGCCAGATCAGTGACGCTGCCGCCGGCTTGTTCAAGAACGCACTGGCCGGCCGCG
>JANXVS010000240.1 GCA_025351555.1 Pseudomonadota bacterium
TCTGCGGCTTGAAGCGGCCATCGCGGCCATAGTAAAAACCGTCACTGACCGAATAGATGATGCGTTTGTCGGTGATCGCCAACGACTGGATATTGTCCGCCTCGATCGGCGCGCGAGTCAGACGCGATGCCAGCCCATCGAAATCGATGCGTTCGATCGTTACCTTGTCGCCCTTCTTTTCTTTCTTGTCTTTTTCCTTGTCTTTTTCCTTGTCGTCGTCCTTGTCGTCGCCATCGCCCTTCTTCGACTTCGGCTCGTCGTTGCGCACCGGAAACGGGTTGGGCCCGTCCTTCTGCAAGGTCAAAGCGTAGACGCCGACATTGCGGTTGGCGGCAAAATTCCATTCAATCGCACTGATCTGCGGCGCCCATTCGCGTGCGCCGAGAAAGTACAGGAACTTGCCATCGGGCGAAAACGCCGGCGCGGATTCGCCGAACAAGGCATCGGTTACGCGCAGGCTTTTGTCGCCGGCCACGCTCCAGACGAAGATCGAGGCCTGGGCGTTGTCCTCGTTGAGCGAGTACGCCAGATAGCCGCCCTTGGGCGACCAAGCGTAATCGCGCGCCAGTCCAAACGGATCGCGGGCGATTTCGGTGGCTTTGCCGCCGGCGACGTCGACCACCTCGATGCGGTTGGCGCTGTCGCTGAAAGCGATGTGCTTGCCATCCGGCGCCCAGCGCGGCGCATACAAGCGTCCATAAATTTCATGCGTCAGCTGGCGCGCGGTATCGTCCCCGTCCGCGTCGCGCACCCACACCGCCTCCTCGCCACTGGTGTCGGAGACATAGGCGATGCGCTTGCCATCCGGCGACCACGCCGCTTCGCGTTCGTGAGCATCCGGGGTATGCGACAAATTACGCGTTATGCCGTTTTCCACCGGCACACTAAACAGATCGCCGTGGGCGACAAAAAACGCGCGCTCGCCGTGCGGACTCAGGCCGAATTGCTCGATGCGGTCGGCGACTGCCAGATGTTCGGCACGTGTGTGCGCACCGTCGGTCGGCGCGGCGATGCTGATTGCTTGATCGGAATTCGTGTTGGTGTCGTAGACGCGCAGCTCGCCGCCGAGTTCGTAGACGATATGCCCGGCGCGATCGCCACTGGCCCAGCGCACATCGAAGTTGCGATGTTTGGTCAGCTGCGTGGTCTGACTACTGGCGATGTCGTAGCGATACAGGTTCAGCACATCGTCGCGATCGGAGACGAAGTAGATCGCGTTGCCGATCCAGATCGGGTCACGATCCGTGCGCGGATTATTGGTGATGTTGCGGCCCTGCTGGGTGGCCAGATCGAAAATGTACAGATCCTCCGCCCAGCCGCCCTGGTAGCGGTTCCAAGTGCGGAAGTCGCGGAACAGCGGCGAGTATACAAGTTGCTTTCCGTCCGGCGAAAACCCGCCGACACCCGAAATCGGCATCGGCAGTGCCTCGGGCAGGCCACCGTCACGCGACACCGTGAACAGGCGCGGCAGCGCCAACGCGAAGCTGTCGATGTAGGAACGGAACAGGATGCGCGCGCCGTCCGGCGTCCAGCCGTAGACCTGGTTGTCGAAACCCCAACGCTGCGGCAGCGGCCCAAGCGCCGGGTAGTACGTCAGCTGAGTCGGCACACCGCCGTTGGCCGGCATCGCATAGACCTGATCCTCGCCGCTGTATTGCCCGGTGAACGCGATCTGCGTGCAGTCCGGCGAAAACTTCGCCGATTCCTGCAAGCCCGGTCCGGCGGTCAGCCGGATCGCGGTGCCACCCTGCGCCGACACCGTCCACAGATCGCCGCCGTAGGTGAACGCAAGGCGGTTGTTGCAGATATCGGGGAAGCGCAACAGCTTGGTCTGCGCGGCGGCAAACGGCGCCAAGCTGCACAGGGCGAGCGCAGCAAAAAGGCGCAGCGAACGGTGGAGAGTCCTCATCGATCTTCCTATGGTCACGAGCAGACGGACGCGCATTCTAGTGGCGCGCCGGCCCCAAGGGCAGGGGCGAAAGTCATGCGCGCCGGCTTGCTGCTAGAATTGCGGGGATAAACCACGGGGAGATTTCCATGGCCACCTCCGCGCAACGCTATTACTTGACCATCGACGATCTGGCGCGCGCGCGCGGCTCGATCAACGAGCTGTCGTTCAATGGCAATTCGCCGGAAAGTTTCGCTGCCCTGCTGCAATCGGCGCTGCGCGAACCCACGCTGTGGCAACGCTGGCGGGCGATGCAGGCCGATCCGGATGCGATCGATCCGAGCCTGGGCGTCAGCGATCCGGCGGCGACAGCAACGGCCACGCAATCGGACTTGCATTGCGATGTACAGGTCACCACCACCTTGCCGCATGCCATTCTCAAGCACCGTTTGGGCCTGCTCATCGGCCCTAACTGGAAGCTGCGCGACGTCAAGGCAGCGTAACCAACGGCATATGCGCACACCGGCCTTGCCGAAGTATCGTAGTCACCGCGGCCGCCAGCCGGCGTTGCGGCATTGTTTATTTTTCACCTTCGGGGAGCCACCCACATGTTCCGATCCCGTTTCCTGCTGATTGCCATGATCAGCACCTTGACCGCCTGTGCCCAATCACCGCACCAAGCCGATGCAGGCAAGAGCACCGCCGCCGGGGCCAATCCGTTCTTCACTGCAAGCACACTGCAATACCAGGCGCCGCCGTTCGACAAGATCACCGACGCCCACTACCAGCCGGCGATCAAAGAAGGCATGAAGCAGCAGATCGTCGAGATCGAGAAGATCGCCAATCAGGCCGACGCACCGACCTTCGACAACACTATTGTGGCGATGGAACGCACAGGTACCCTGCTCACGCGCGTGGGCAAGGTGTTCGGCGCGATCGCGCAGGCGAACACGAACGACACGCTGCAAAAAATCCAGGAAGAGGAAGCGCCGAAACTTGCGGCACATCAAGATGCAATCTTCCTCAATCCAAAATTATTTGCCCGCGTAAAGGCGCTGTACGACCAGCGCGACAGCATCACCGATGCGGAGTCCAAATATCTGGTCGAGCGCTACTACCGCAACTTCGTCCGCGCCGGCGCGCAGTTGTCCGAAGCCGACAAGACCGAACTGAAGGAGTTGAACAAGGAAGAATCCACGCTCAGTACCGATTTCCAGAACAAGCTGCTGGCTGCGACCAAGGCTGGCGCGCTGGTAACCAAGGACAAGGCCGAATTCGC
>JANXVS010000266.1 GCA_025351555.1 Pseudomonadota bacterium
CGACGCGGCGGAAATCGATGCGACGAACACCGCAATTGTCCAGGTCTACGATGAAACCTGGACAAACAACTCCGTACCCAACGACCCCGGCGTCTACGAAGTCTTCATGCAAGCGGATGTCTCTTCGCAGATTCTTGCCCAGAACGGCCTGATCACGCACGGAACGTGGGGCGGGCTCTACGCCCATGCCATCGCGTCGGGGAGCATTGTCATCTCGAACTACACGATTGCCGACAATCCCGTACTCGGCTATTCGGGGGTTGGGTCTACGCAGCTCTGGAACAGCGTGCTCTGGAACGACGGCAGTCCTCCCTACGCGTTGGCGAACGGCGCCCTCCTCTTGTATAGCCTCTACTCAGTCGACCCGCTCTTCATCGATTCGGCGAACGGCAACTACCGCCTGTCAGCGGGGTCGCCGGCGATTAACGCCGGCTATAATTCGCCGACGGGCGGTTTGCGCGCCATCGATCTCGATCACTTGTCGCGGCCATTCGGCGGCTACGCTGATGTCGGCGCCTACGAATGGCACCCTGATCCAAACGACCTGATCTTCGCCAATGGCTTCGATTGAGCACATACCTCATCGCCAAGGGTGAGGCCTGCATCAGCGCAGGGACACCGTAACGGATCGGCGCCGGTCATGTAATCGCCGGCACCAGTTGCGGAAGTAAGGTGGGAATCGCAAAAAGAGAGAACGTGCCATGCGCCATGTACCCCGTCGTTCGAATCACTCCATCCGCCCGCGTTCACGCCCATCGCCGCTGGCTGCATGCCTGCTGGCAGCGCCAACATTTTCGCTGGTTTACTCAATTGTCTTCCAGCGAATGGTTCGATAACCATTTCTATTCAAACATGGCTGTCGCAGCTACCCGTTCACCTACCCGGAGCGCACCGATGAAGATCCGCCAGTTACTATTCTCGGTGCTGTTTGGGCTGATTGCGTTGTCGGCATATAGCCAAGGTCTGCAAGGTACGGCTTTCACCTATCAAGGTCTCCTGAGCCAGAACGGCACGCCGATCCAGGGCAACGTCGACATGCTGTTCGCGTTGTTCGATGCTCCCAGCGGCGGTGCCCAGATCGGTCCGACCCTCACGTTCACGGGCGCGGATGGCAATCCGATCGGGACCGCAAACGGCGTCTTCGACGCAACGCTGGATTTCAGCGCGCTCGCATTCAACAGCGCAACTACTGATCAACGCTTCCTGCAAGTCACCGTCAACGGCACGGTGTTGACACCACGCACGCCGATCCAGAACGCGCCGTATGCGTTGCAATCGCGCACCTCTGAACTGGCCTACACGGTCAGCAACGGCGCTATCGGCACGTCGCAGATCAATGCGGCGCAGGTGCAGCGGCGCATCGGTGGAACGTGTGCGAGTGGATCGAGCATCAGTGGTGTCAATGCGGATGGCACGGTCGCTTGCCAGAGCGCAGGCAGCGGCACGATCAGTGGCGTCACCGCCGGCAGCGGACTCAGCGGCGGCGGAACATCCGGCAACGTCACGTTGAGTGCGGATACGAATTTCGTTCAGAAGCGCGTGAGCGGAACCTGCGCGAGCGGATCGGCTGTACAGACGATCGCAGCGGACGGAACCGTGACGTGCCAGAGCGGCGGCAGCGGCACGATCACGGGCGTCACTCCGGGGCGCGGATTGTTCGGTGGTGGCAGCGGCGGCAACGTGACGCTGAGCATCGTCGACCCACTGCAATTGTCCAGCGCGGACGGCAATGGGGTAATCCTCGCGCAGAGTACGAGCGCCAACGACGGAATCGGCATCCACGGCGTGATCTCCTCGAACGGCGGCGTTGCGCTATACGGCGATTCGACCGCAACTTCGGGCGCCGCCATCGGCGTCGAAGGCAACAACGCTTCGCCAGACGGTACCGGCGTCTTCGGCTACAACGCCGCGCTGTCCGGCAACGCCACTGCCGTGAGCGGGCAAACCTCGTCACCGTCCGGACGTGCCGTTGCCGGCTATGAGAACGCGACCAGCGGAACGAACGCCGGCGTCTATGGCGTGACTGCTTCGCAGAGCGGCTACGGCGTTTGGGGGCACACCGTCACGATCGGGAACAATTACGACGGCATTGGCGTGTTCGGTGATTCCAGCTACAACTATGGCGTGGTCGGAAAAACCGGAGGTTCGTTCGCTGCCGGCGTGTTCGGACAGGACACCGGATACGCAGGCGTCGGCGTTATCGGCAGTTCCACTTCAAGCGGCATCGGCGTGTGGGGCCGCTCCGACACACCATCGGGCATGGGAGACGGCAACGATATAGGCGTATTGGGCGAGGCTGGATCGGGTATCGGTGTCCTAGGCAGGGCGGCAACAGGTGACGGCGTGCAGGGTTTTTCGTCGTCGGGTTTCGGTGTCTACGCCCAATCCAGCACCAACTCTGCCGTTTACGGCCAATCAACTTCAGGCAGCGGCATCCGCGGCATCTCCGACGCTGGCAACGGCGTAGAAGGGTTCTTCAACGGGGGTGGCGCCGGCAGCGGTGTCTATGGGACTTCGAATTATTACGGCGTGCAAGGTTTCAGCAGCGCCAGCATCGGCATATATGGCAAGACCA
>JANXVS010000074.1 GCA_025351555.1 Pseudomonadota bacterium
TGGCGCTGGAAGCCGATCGCCAAACGATAAAATCCATTTGCGGGTGGGAGTGGATAATTAGTGCACTTTCTAACGCGAATTAGAATTACACCCCCACCGGATTCGCCTTCTCCGCATCAATCTTCCACGTCTTGATCGCACGCGACACATCCTTCGCACTCATCTTGCCTTCCGCCGCCAGCGCCGCGATTGCGGCCTGGGCGATATAGTAGCGGTCGACTTCGAAGAAGCAGCGCAGGTGTTCGCGGCTGTCGCTGCGGCCGAAGCCGTCGGTGCCGAGCACCGTATACTTTTTACCATCGGGAATGAAGGCGCGGATCTGGTCGGCGTATTCGCGCACGTAGTCGGTCGCGGCGATCGCGGGACCCTGACGATCGGCGAGCAGCGCGGTCACGTGGCAGACGCGCGGCTTGTCCTCCGGATGCAGGCGATTCCAGCGTTCGCAGTCGAAGCCATCCTTGCGCAGTTCGGAGAAGCTCGGGCAACTCCAGATATCGGCGCTGACGCCAAATTCCTTTTCCAGCAGTTCCGCCGCGGCAATCGCTTCGCGCAGGATGGTGCCGGAGCCGAGCAGTTGCACGCGCGGCTCATTTTTCTTCGCCTTGCCAGCGTCCTTGAACAGGTACATGCCCTTGATGATGTCGGCCTCGGCACCTTTCGGCATTTCCGGGTGCGTGTAGTTCTCGTTCATCACGGTGACGTAGTAGTAGCAGTCTTCCTGCTCGTGCAGCATGCGGCGCACGCCGTCCTGCAGGATCACCGCGATTTCGTACGAGAACGTGGGATCGTAAGCGCGGCAGTTCGGGATGGCGCCGGCGAGCAGATGCGAATGGCCGTCCTCGTGCTGCAAGCCTTCGCCGTTGAGCGTCGTGCGCCCGGCGGTGCCGCCGACGAGGAAGCCGCGCGCGCGCATGTCGCCCGCGGCCCAGCACAGATCGCCGACACGCTGGAAGCCGAACATCGAGTAATAGATGTAGAACGGCAGCATCGGCACGTCGCTGATCGAATAGCTCGTCGCCGCAGCCATCCACGCCGACATTGCACCGGGTTCGGTGATGCCTTCCTGCAGCACCTGGCCTTTCTGATCCTCGCGGTAGTACATCAGCTGATCGGCATCCTGCGGCCGGTATTTCTGGCCTTCCGGCGCATAGATGCCGATCTGGCGGAACATGCCTTCCATGCCGAACGTGCGCGCCTCATCAGCGACTATCGGCACGACATGCGGCGCGATGACCTTGTCGCGCAGCAGCAGGTTGATGCCACGGACGAATGCCATCGTCGTGGAAATCTCGCGCTCGCCGGTACCCTTGGTGATCTGCTCGAATGCCGACAATTCCGGCGCGACGAACGTGCTGCTTTTGCGCCGCCGTTGCGGCAGGAAGCCGCCGAGCGCGGCACGGCGCTCGAGCATGTATTTGACCTCCGCTGAATCCTTGCCGGGATGGTAGTACGGCACGTCGTCGACCTTGTCGTCGGCAATCGGAATGCGGAAACGGTCGCGGAACGCGCGCACCGCCTCGTTGTCGAGCTTCTTCTGTTGATGCGTGGGATTGAGCGATTCGCCCGACGCGCCCATGCCGTAACCCTTGACCGTCTTGGCCAGGATCACGGTCGGCATGTCCTTCGTGTTCACGGCGGCGTGATAGGCCGCATAGACCTTGTGCGGATCGTGGCCGCCGCGATTCAGGCGCCAGATGTCGTCGTCGGAAAGGTTGCGCACCATTTCCAGCGTCTCCGGATACTTGCCGAAGAAATGCTCGCGCGTGTAGGCGCCGCCGAAGGCCTTGCAGGCCTGATACTCACCGTCGACGGTTTCCATCATCAACTTGCGCAGCTTGCCATCGCGATCTTGGGCGAGCAGCGGATCCCAGTAACTGCCCCACGTGATCTTGATCGCATTCCAGCCGGCGCCGCGGAAACTGCCTTCGAGCTCCTGGATGATCTTGCCGGTGCCACGCACCGGTCCGTCGAGACGTTGCAAATTGCAGTTGATGACGAACACGAGGTTGTCGAGCTGCTCGCGCCCCGCGAGC
>JANXVS010000278.1 GCA_025351555.1 Pseudomonadota bacterium
CGGACAAACTGAAAAACACCACGATCAGTACAACGAAACCCAGCAGC
This sequence comes from Pseudomonadota bacterium, assembly GCA_025351555.1. GTDB lineage: Bacteria > Pseudomonadota > Gammaproteobacteria > Xanthomonadales > Rhodanobacteraceae > Rudaea. The sequence continues at coordinate 48 of JANXVS010000278.1, forward strand.
AACCAGTAGCGCAGGTCACCACGCCGCACACGGCGCCACCATGCCGGAATCAGCCAGGGCAGGAACAGGCTGAGCGGGAGCCATTGCAATGCGATGACTTCAAGGTAGTACCACGGCGGTTGCTGGTGATGCCAGGGTTCTGCATAGCGTTCCGTCGTCTGCTTGAACAGCAGATCGTGAGCGTACGCGTCGTAGACCGGATTCTGCCGAGCATGCACTGCAAGCAACATCGGCACCAGCCAGGCAGCGACGGCGAGCACGCACAAACCCGGCGCCAGCAGCCAGCGCCAGCGTTCGCCGGTCACAGCGATCGCCACAGCTTTGCCGCGCGCGCGCGCGATCAGCCAAGGCACAACGATCAGAAACGCCAATATCCCCACGCCCTTGGTGACGACGCCGAGTCCGGCCGCCAAACCGCCGATCGCCCACCAGCGCCAATCCGGTCCGCGCAGCAGATGCCGCAAGAAGCCGTAGACCGCCAATGCGATAAAAAATGTGACGCTGGGGTCGATCTGCGCACGTTTGGCCTGGAACGTGAAACTGACCGCGAACAGCACCAGCCACGCGCCTAGCAGGCCGGTGCGCCAGCTCCATAGGCGTCGGCCGAGATCGTATACAAGTATCAATGTACCCAAGGCCGCCAGCAGCGACGGCAGCAGGAACGCGATCCGCCAATTGCCGGTCAGCTCAAACGCCAGCGCTTGCGCCGCCATGAACAATGGTGGCTTGTCCGCATACAACTCACTGCCACGATGCGGAATCAGCCAGTCGCCACTTTCGACCATCTGTTTGGCGGACAAGGCAAAGCGCGGCTCATCCGCGGGCCAGGGATCGCGCAGACCGATGCCGGCGCCGAGCACACCGATCGCCAACAGCATGAACAGCCAGAAGCTGCGGCGCTCTTGTGTTGTCGGCTTTGTTGCCACCAGCATCATGCTGCTCGCTCAAGCGGCAACCGCAGGGTGAATTGCGCACCCCCGGCCGCACGATTCTCGGCGCGCACGCTGCCGCCGTGTTCTTCGGCGATCTTTTTTGCGACCGCCAGACCCAATCCGGTGCCGCGCGCTTTGCTCGTTGTGTACGGCTCGAACCAGCGCTCGTCGAAACCCTCGGGCAGTCCGGGGCCATTGTCGGCGATCGTCAGTTCGACCCAGCTGCGGTCACTATCCTGGATTTGCCGGGTGCTCACTTCGATATGCGGCTTGCGCGTGTCGCCGATCGCTTCCAGCGAGTTCTTCAACAGATTGTGCAGTAGCTGGCGCAGACGGCCGGCATCGGCACGCAGGGACGGATCAGCCGCCGCGAAATGGCGCGTGAGCTGGATGCGCTGATCGTTCTCGTACAGGTCCAGCACCTCGCCAACCAGGGTGTGCAACAGCAGCGGTCGCGCCATGATCTGCGGTGGCCGCGCATAGTCGCCGAAGGCATTGACCAGCGCCTTGAGCGCCTCGACCTGGCTGACGATGGTATGGGTGGCGCGATCGAGCAGTTCGGTTTCCTCCGGCGGCAGGCGGCCGATGAAACGCCGACGCAGGCGTTCGGCGGCGAGCTGGATCGGCGTCAGCGGATTCTTCACCTCATGCGCAAGCCGGCGCGCGACTTCGGCCCATGCGGCATCACGTTGGGCGCGGTTGAGCAGAGTCAGATCATCGAATACCGCGACCACGCCGGCGTCATCGCCCAATGCCGGCGCAAGCTCAGCGCCACGCAGCATGAGGATGCGGCGTTCACCTGCGTGTTCGATGACGACTTCCTGGCGCCACTCGCGCAAGCCCGCGCGCACATGCGCGAGGATCGGGTCAATCAACGGCGCCAACGCCGGATGATCGCCACGCACGACGCTCAGGTGCTGGCCCAGATAGCGCGTGAGCGGCGCGTCGAGTATGGTTTCAGCCGCAAGGTTGGCAGTGCGCAGCACGCCATCGCGATCCAGCCCCAGCACGCCGGCGGACAGACGCTCCAGCACTGCTTTCAAATACATGCGCTGGCTTTCGGTTTCCAGCGCGCTGCGACTCAGGCGTGAACTGGTCAGTTCCAGTTCGCGCTGCATCTGGTTGAACGAGTTCAGCAGAAACCCAAGCTCGTCATCGCGCGCGACCGGCAACGGCGTGTCGTAGCGCCCGGCCCCAACGGCGCGGGTGGCAGTGGCCAGGCGCCCGATCGGCGCGGTCAGCCGGCGCGCGACGCCGAACGCGGCGAGCAAGGCAAACAGCACGGACAGCAACAGTACAAACGTGAGCACCAGGGTGAAGGTGAGCTTGAGCGAATCGCGCAGATATTTCAGGCGCTGGAAATCGAAACTGGCCTGCTCGACGCGCGTAGTCAGCGGCTGCACCCGCGGCGGCAACGGATAGACCGCTTGCAGCAAGCGCTCGGCACCCGGCGCGGCGTTCGGCAGCGGCACCACGATGCGCAACGCAAGCTGGTCACCGAGCGGCACGGCCGCGGCATAGTGTCCGTTGTCCTTGACCTGCAACAGCGTGGCCGAATCCGGAAATGCCGGCGAAAGCAATTTCGGATCCGAGCTCGTCACCGCCAGCACCACACGGTTGTCGCCGAAGACCGTCAGCTGAGTCGCGCCTTGGGTGTCGAACGCGGTGTCCAGGCGCGCCTGCAACTCCGCGTCGGTGACGTTCGCCAGTTCACCCGCGAGTGCCATGCTACCCAGCTGCGCCGTGCGCAAGCGCTCGTCGAGATAGATGCGGCCGATCTCCAGCGCATCGTCCAGCGCGCCTTCCATGCGCACATTGAACCAGGTATCGATGGTGGCGTTGAGGAAGTTGAGCGAGAATCCGTAGACCACGATCACCGGCGGCACCGCGAGCAGGATCAGCATCAACAGAACGCGCCGGGTCAGGCGGGCGCCGGGCACGCGCTGACGCAATTCGCCGCGCAGGCGCAGCAGGCGCTGCGCGATGATCACGATCAGCACCAGCAGCGCGAGCACCGAGGTGCCGAGGATCCAAGGGTAGAACCCCGCGAATCGATTGCTGCCGCCGGCGGCGTCGTTGGCCAGCATCAGCGCCGCGGCCAGCAACACCGCGATCGCGATCGGCGGCAGGATGCGCCGAGTGAGGCGGTTCAGGCGCCCGGCGCTGGCCATGCGTAATCTCCGCTGGAAAGACGCCAGGCCGGACGCAACAATGCCGGCAGGCGCAGAGCGCCCGGCAACGCATTGCGATCCAGGGTGATATCGAGCACGAAACGATGCGCACCGGACGCGTTGAAGTCGAGCACAGGCAGACGCAAGTCCTCCAATGCCGCAATCAACAGGGCGCGTGCGGCATAGCTGCGCGTTTCGCCAGCCTCCAGATCGCGCCACTGGTATTGCCGGCTCAAAGGGTAATAACGCAGTTGCAGATGACGTTGCTGCGACGCAAGCGTGGGACGCCAGCCGAGAAACGCGGCGCCCTGCGCGCGCAGGCTGACGATGAAATCCAGCGCGATGCCGTTGTCCAGCGCCGCCAGCACGCTTGCATCCGGATGCCACTCCAGATGCGCATTCAACATTCCCATATCGATGCTGGCCACGCGCACGACGAGCGCGCCCGGCTCGTGCGCGCAGGCGATGAGCGCGATGCTGCAAAATATACTAATTAGACTTGTCCAAAATCGCATAAAAAAATCCATCCATACCGGCCTCACCCGGCAGGTTTTGCATGCCCGCGCCCGCCGCGTGCCAGCCGAGCGGAACGCGGCGCCCCGCCGCATCGGCATGCCGCGCCAGGACGCCACCGATGCACGCCGCGTTCTCGGCGACCAGCAGCGAGCACGTCGCATAGACTAAGCGTCCGCCGGGCGCGAGCATAGGCCAGAGCGCGTCGAGCAGGCGCGCCTGTTGCGCTGCCAAGGCCGGAATATCGGATGCACGCCGATGCAGCTTGATATCCGGCTGACGGCGGATGATGCCGCTGGCCGAACACGGCGCATCAAGCAGGATGCGCTCAAAATGGCGGCCGTCCCACCACGTCGAGGGATCGCCCGCATCGCCTTCACGCACGTCGGCGCGCAGACCCAGCCGGGCGAAATTCTCGAGCATGCGCGGCAGGCGCTGCGGATCGCGATCCAGCGCGACTAAGTCAACCTCGGCGCCTTCGAGAATGTGTGCAGCCTTGCCGCCGGGCGCCGCGCAGGCATCCAGCACGCGCATGCCGCTGCGCGCATCCAGCAAACCGGCGGCAAATTGCGCGGCGCCGTCCTGCACCGAGAACCAGCCGTCCGCGTAGCCCGGCAGACGCGTTACGTCCAGACTCTGCCCCAGAACCAGCGCCTGCGCCAGAGCTTCCGGCAACTCAACCTCAATGTCTGTTGCCGCGAACTTCGCTGCCAATTCTTCGCGCGTGATCCGCCGGCTATTCACCCGCAGCCACAACGGTGCCTGCGCATTGTTGGCGGCGAGGATCGCATCGGCGTGATCTGGCCAGTCGGCAGCGATCGATTTGATCAACCAGCGCGGATGCGCGCTGCGTGTCGTCGCGTCCGCGTCGAGCGCGGCGTTGCGCGCTTCGCGCTCGCGCAGCCAGCGGCGCAGAATCGCGTTCGTCAGATTCGCAAACTTGGGCTTGCCCAGCGCGCGCGTGGCCTCGACCGTCGCTGCCACGGCGGCATACTCGGGCAGGCCCAGAATCTCAAGTTGCACCAGACCCAGAACCAGCAACGCATGCACTTGCGGTTCGCGTTCGTGCAACGGATGTTCGAGCAGACCGGTCAGCGCCGTGTCGAAACGCAGCCACCAGCGCGCGCCTGCGTGCAGCAGCGCCGACAACAGGGCGCGATCACGCGCATCGCTAAACGTTGTGGAAAATGTCGCAAATGCCGCACGCAGCGAAACTCCGTCGTGGACGATGCGGCTCAGCGCCTGCGCGGCCAGCGCGCGCGGATTGGCCTGGCTCACGAGCGGGCTTTGCCGGGTTCGACACGCGCATTCAGATAATCGCGCACCGCGATGCGCTTGCCACCGTCACGCTGAACTTCGGTGATGCGCAGGACGCCCTGGGCGCATGCCACATCAATGCCATCGCGTGTGCTGGCGACCACGCTACCCGGCGCAGCAGTCGCAGTCGCCGGCAATGCATGCGCGGCCCAGATGCGCAGACGCTCGCCGCCGATCAGCGCCTCCGCCACCGGCCACGGATTGAACGCGCGCACCTTGCGTTCCAGCGCCACGGCCGAGTCATTCCAGTCCAGCGGTGCTTCGGCCTTGTCGAGCTTGTGCGCGTAGGTCGCGCCGTCAGATGCTTGCGCCTCGGGTGTCATCGCGTCGCCGCGCAACGTGCGGCGCAAGCCTGCGTCCAAAACCTGCGCGCCGAGCGCGGCAAGCCGATCGTGCAGGCTACCGCCAGTATCGTTGTCGAAAATCGGAATCGCCGATCGCAGCAACACTGGCCCCGTGTCCAGGCCCGCTTCCATCTGCATCAGGCAAACGCCGGTTTCGCTGTCGCCGGCGAGTAAGGCGCGCTGGATTGGCGCCGCGCCGCGCCAGCGCGGCAGCAGCGACGCATGCACGTTCCAGCAACCGAGCCGCGGCAGCGCCAGCACCTTGCGTGGCAGAATCAGGCCATAGGCGACGACCACCAATAGATCCAGCTCCAGCTCACGCAGGCGTTTCTGCGCCCGAGGATCCTTCAGTGTTTCCGGTTGCTCCACGGCCAGATTGGCATCCAGCGCCGCGCGCTTGACCGGACTCAACGCCAACTGGCGACCACGCCCGGCGGGGCGGTCGGGCTGGGTATATACCGCGACAATTTCCACATCGGGATTTTTGCACGCGGCCAGATGCGGCACGGCGAATTCAGGCGTACCCGCGAACGCCAAGCGCAGACGCGAGGGCATCGGCGCGATCAGGCGACGGAAGCAGTGCGGCGCTGCTTCTCTAGCTTCTTGCGCACCATTTCGCGCTTGAGCGGCGAGAGATAATCCACGAACAACTTCCCGACGAGGTGATCCATTTCATGCTGGATGCATACCGCGAGCAGGCCGTCGGTGCCGAACTGCACTGGCCGGCCGTGCCGATCCAGCGCTTGCACCTCGATCCGGTCGGCACGCTCGACATCAGCGTAGATGCCCGGCACTGACAGACAGCCTTCCTGGTAGACCTGCTGCCCGGTCTGCAGGGTGATTTTCGGGTTGATCAGGACCAGCGGTTGGTTCTTTTCCTCGGAGACATCGGCGACCAGCAATTGCCTGTGCACATTGACCTGGGTGGCGGCCAGACCGATGCCCGGCGCCGCGTACATGGTCGCGAGCATGGCGTCGATCAGGCCCTGCAGAGCCACATCGAAGGCCATAACCGGCTGCGCCTTGGTGCGCAAGCGCGGGTCGGGGAATTCCAGAATGGTGAGCATGGTCATGAATAATTGCGCTGCGGCGGGGTCGTATCAAGTCAGGTCAGATGCGCCCGTCAGTAAATGGGTGAATGAACAAAAATTCTACGCTAATTCGATACTTGACGCGACTTTTGCCGGCTCCGTGGGGGCCGGCAAGACGGTTTCTTTCCAACGAACCGAAAAAATCGTGTCGCCGGTCATTTTCTCCAGTTAAAATTTCATATACACTCGCGAAGCCCTAGGGGAATCAGGTAATTGGCAGCCATGCTTAAAAAACTACCTGCAGTTTGTTTTGGAATGCTGCTCACCGTTTCGGCTTTTGCCGCGTCGGTGCAGCTGGCCGAGCATCATCCCGACACCTATACGGTGCAAAAGGGAGATACGCTCTGGAGTATTTCGGCGCGCTTCCTGCAGCGCCCCTGGCTGTGGCCAGAGGTGTGGCAGGCCAACCCGCAGGTGCATAATCCGCATCTGATCTATCCGGGTGACGTGCTGAATCTGGCTTACGTCAACGGCCAGCCACGACTGGGCGTCAGCGGCCAACAAGATGGCTTCGGCCCCCACGCGCGTTCCGAAACGGTGGACGATGCGATCAGGCCGGTACCGCTTTCGGCGATCGAGGATTTCCTCAAGAAACCGCGCATCGTCGGCGAAGCCGAGTTCAAGCACGCGCCACATGTGGTTGGCATCGAGGATCACCACCTCAATGGCACGATCGGCCAATTGGTCTATGTGCGCGGACTCGATGCCCAGCCCGGGCAGCAGTTTGCCTTGGTGCGGCCGCTGGGCCGCTATTATGAAATCACCTCCAAGGATGGCCAGCCGAGCGCGACCTTCCGTCAGCCACTGGAAGATGCCGACAATCGGCCGGACTCGCTCTGGCATCACGGCCCCTGGGAATTCACCCTGCATGGCAACGTGAATTTCCTCGGCTATGAAGTGATGCAATTCGGCACAGTCCAGGTCACCCACGCCGGTAATCCGGCATCGACCTTGGTACTGAGCAGTGATTACGAGGTGCGCCCAGGCGATTACGTGTTGCCGCTGGATACCGTCGCCTATGATTTCCAGTACCTGCCGCATCCGCCACGCCAAGTGCCGGCGAACATGCGCGTGATCGCCTTCACCGACGCGCTGAACGCGGTCGGTCGCCTGCAGGTCGTGGCACTGTCCAACGGCGCCAACGTCGGCGTGGAAAACGGAGAGGTCTACTCGATCTTCACTCCGGGCGATGTGGTCCATGACCAGACCGACTATCCGGAAGACAGCACCAAGGCTTTCCTGCATCCCAACGATGCCAAGGTGCAATTGCCCGAGGAATACATCGGCCATGTGATGGTGTTCCGCACCTTCGAGCACGTCAGCTACGGCTTGATCATGGACGGCATTCGGCCGGTGCATCTGAGCGACCGGCTATACGAGCCTGACCACAAATAATTCAACGTGCATTTTGCAAATGGCGCGGACAACCGCGCCATTTGCCTGTCTGTAGCTCGAACCTGAGTCGATGCCTCTCGATCTGCCCTCCGACGAAACCCGCGCCTGGCTGACCCTGCTGCGCGCGCCGGGACTCGGCCCTGTGGGCCTGCGCGAGCTGCTCGGCAGGCATGCCAGCGCGGCAGCAATCATGGCCCGTGCGCGCGGCGAATCACGCATCCCAGAGGCAGCGCGTGCGTGGCTGGCGGCACCCGATACAGCCGCGATCGAGCAAGACCTCGCCTGGCTGGAACACGCCAATCATCATTTGCTGACCTGGGCTGGACAGGACTATCCCTCACTTTTGCGCAATGTGCCCGGTGCGCCCGCAGCCTTGTTCGTCGTCGGCGACCCAATCCACCTTTGGTCTTCGCAGATCGCCATCGTCGGCGCACGCAGTGCCAGCGCCGGCGGCGTGGCCAATGCGCGCAGCTTTGCCAAGGCGTTCGTGCAGGCAGGCAATGCCATCACCAGCGGCTTGGCCGAAGGCATCGACGGTGCGGCGCACGCGGCCGCGCTGGATGCCGGCGGCGTCACCATCGC
>JANXVS010000284.1 GCA_025351555.1 Pseudomonadota bacterium
GCGTGTCCGCCAAGCAAGGCAGTGCTGTCGTCGAAGCCGGTATGTTTGAGTCCCAGCGGCAGCAGGATCTTGTCACTCAACAACTTTGCATAATTTGTCGCATACCCGCGGCTTAGCAGATAGCCGAGCAGTCCGGCGTCCAGCGTCGAGTAAGAATAGCCGGGCGACGAGGCGGGCAGATGGTAGCTGGCGAGGAAGGCGCGCAGATCCTGCTCGGTATAATCCGCATAGGGGTCATCGACCTTGCCTGGCAGCAGGTTGGGCGGCACCGCGGGCAGTCCGGAGTGGTGCGTAGCCAAGGCTTCAAGCGGGAGCGCGCCAAGCGCCGGGTCGGCAAGGAAATCAGCCGGCGGCAACTCACGGATCGGTGTTTGCAGGTGCAGCTTGCCTTCGTAGGCCGCCTGCGCCAGCAGCAGCCCGGTGAAGACCTCGGTCGCCGCACCGATTTCGAAAGCACTATCGGCCTGCGCCGGGCCAAAAAACCAGGTATCGCGATCCTTGCCATCGATCCAGCCAACAGCCACGGCCTGATAAATACCGGTTTGCACGCCGCGGTCGAGTGCCTGGCGATAAGCGTCCGGCAACCCCGACTCCGCACGGGCCGCATCGCAGCCAAGAAAAAGTGTACAAAGACCCGTTATGAACGCCGCGCCGCAAGCCGTCTTCATCGCTGAAGAATAACGCATCGCGGTTCGGGCGCGCGAAACAGCAAGCGGGAGATCAACTTGCTGTGGGGAGTGCGTCGGATTCAATCCGGCATAGTGGGCAAAAGGTTCGCGCTATGGACAGGACTCGGCAATTTCGCGCCAGACCACGGGATCCCAGTAACCGCCGCGAATCAGATCACTCGCCTTGTCCGGATGCAGCTGCGCCGCCACCATGGAGGTAAAACCGGGTTTGACGATAACGCTCAGTTCTTTACTGATGTTGCGACGCCGACTGGCGATCGGGCCGACGCCCATTTCCCGACTTGGAATGTTTTCGGCAACCACCAGCCGATGCGTACCGGCACTGGCGCGATAGGATTGCTGCCCTTGCGGACCCGGCACCTTGCCGTCGAGCGCGAGGATAACCGCGCCATACAAATTCTGCTGTCGCGGTGCGACATCAAAAATGCTGATGCGTCCGCAACCCTGCCCGCCGGTGGGTGCGACGTCGGCCGGGGCAGTACCGCCGGCGGTGGGTGCATCCTTGCTGGTCGCGCCCGGATCGGTGCCGGCCAGCGCTGCTGCACCCAGTTCCATGCGCAAGGCCGGAAGGGTTACGCTTTGCAGCGGGGCGTTCAAAGCCAGCATATCGCCGGCACGCATCACCTGCAGACGCAACGGTGCGGAATCCGGCAAACCATCGACGCTGGCTTTCAAGGTCGCCGCCGCGAGTGCGTGGCCGTTCGCGTCGGACCCCAGATCGCGCAGCGGCGTATCGTTGACTGCGACGATCACGTCGCCCGGGCGAAGGCCCAGATTCTCAGCCGTGCTACCGGGCGTCGCGCCCAGCACACGCAGGCCGTCGCGCGCGTGTTCGGCGCTGGTGGAATCGACCAGGATGCCGAGGTTGGTGACCCGCTGCGCCGGTTCGTCCAGGCGCAGATCGATCTGCTCCGGATTCTGGCCCAACGCGCCCGAGGCAGCCAGGCGCGACAGCATCAGCTGCACATCCTGGCGCAGGCGTTGTTCGGTTTCGGCGCTGGCGGCCTGCCTGGAATGCACCGGATCCGCCGCATGCACGCTCGACGCTGCGGCGGTGAGCAGACAAAACAATGGAACGATTCGTGACGACATGATGACACCCTCAGATGCGCGTGACCGCCAGAGTCTGCTGGCGGGCGGCCAGCAGAGCGCTCAGCAATTCGCTGCGTTGTTTCCACAATGGAACAAGTTCACTTTTCCTTGCGCCGTGATCGTAGGCAGCCTGCAAGGCGCCATCGACCCGCACGAGTTCGGATTCGGCGTCCAGCGCGAGCGCATTTTCGCCGTCACTGGAGCTCGTCCGCGCATGCAGCTGAATTTCCAATGCCTGCGCGCGCGCCTGCCAGTCGGTAGCGCCAGTGCTGGGCGCACGCGCTGCGATCAGGACGACGGCCACGCCAGCCAGCACCGCGAAACCGGCGCCGGCAAACCGTTGCCGCCGCCGCCGTTGCCGACGCGACAGATGCGCCTGCGCGATCCGCGACCACAAATCCGCTGCCGGTTCACTCGGCGGCGCTGCCGCAAGCTGTTGTGCGATAGCGTGGAAATTCAATTCTTGGGTGGACATGACGAGGCCTGCGTAGTTGAAGACGGCGGCGCAACCAGCGCGTTCAGACGTCCAATCGCGCGCGCCAGGATGGATTTGGAATAACTTTCGCTTTGGCCGAACAAAGCGGCCAGTTCCGTGTGGGTATAGCCTTCGAATTCGTGCAGTACCAGAACGGCGCGCGCGCGCGATGGCAAACGTGCCAGCAGTGACCACGCATCGACCCGGCTGGCCGCGTCGGGGCCGTCGCTGGCCAGGTGCGCGAACAGCGCTTCGGGGTCTTCCTCGCCGCCGTGTCGCTGCCGCCGCAACTGGTCGATGCACGCGTTCGCCGCCAAGCGTTTCAGCCAAGCTCCGAACGGCGCGTCGCCGCGATAACTGCCGATGGTATCCATCATTTTCAAGAACACTTCCTGCACCAGATCTTCTGCCTGTTGGCGCTCGCCGAGCATACGCAACGCGAGGTTGAAACAGGGCCTGCCGAAGGTCTGATAAAGAATCGCGAATGCCTGCATGTCGCCGCGCTGCGCACGCGCCAGCGTCATCGCCTCGACGTGCTGCGCGAATCCGACACCCCGATCCTGGACAGACCGATCCTGTGGCACCTGCTCTCGTGAAGCCCGGTTTAGTGACGCATGCATTGGTACAAGGACGTTTATGCGCTGCGCGTCGTCGCAGTCATGCTGGCGGCGAATCACGATGCAGCAGCTGGACCTGCTGGATGCGTGCCTTGGGTATGACAAAGCGCACATCACCCCCGACCTCACCACCGTTGATGCGCAGTGAGACGCCGGCATCATCCACCGCCAGCACGTAACCCTCGACCCGCTTGCCGCCCGCAGTGACCAGGCGTACGCGGCGACCCTGTACATCCTTGAGGCGCGCGTACTCGATCACATCGTAATGTTGCGGTTCGGGGACGGCTGCCTCCAGACGTTCGAGCGTTGGCTTCCAGAGCATGGCCAAGGTCGATCCTTCGGCCGGTTGCGGCTCGCTCGGCAGGAATTCAGATGTGTTGGGTGATGCTGCGGGTTTCGGTGGCGCGACCGCCGGGACTGAAACAGCAGGTTTGGCTGGCGGCGTCAGTTGCGGCCCGGTGCGCTCCGGATCGTGCCGCTCGGGAGTTGGCTTGGGCACCTGCACCAGCGTCGGCGCGACAGGCTTGGGCGTGCTTTCGCCCATGGCGGTCGGCATCACCGCGGCAGGTACTACGTGTGCGGGTGGATTCGTCGGCGGGGGCGTGGCGCCTGGCGTGGCAACAGGCATTGGTGTTGACGTTACGGTCGGGGCGGGCAGCGCTAGCACGGCTTTGGGGACACTGGGAGCTACCGGGGTGGCAGGCGTGGTCGAAACTGGGGCGGGCGTGGGTGCCGGCGATTCAGCCGCAAGCGCGGTCGGCTCGACATTCGGCGGTGGCGAAAAGCTCAAGCGGAACATCACCGGCGGTGCGTCGCCATAACGCGCGGTGACATTGAGCTGGCGCAGCAAGTCTTCAGGCGTGCTGCCCGACCAGGTGCCGGCAACGAAGCCGCTGTTGGGCAGGCTCAGGATGCTTGCCTGACCGCCGTTCTCGATCAGATGCCGGTATAGCTTCAGCAGTTCGTTGCTGGCCTGAATGTGGTGTTGCGCAAGCAGCTCCTGCGCGGCGGCAACGTGCTGTTCGATGAATTGCTTCGGACCAATGCTGGCGCGTTGCGCGCAAAATTGATTGCGGCGTTGCAGATAATTCGTGTCGGCATAGTCGGCCGAGAGTTGGTCGATGTGCAGTTTTTCCAGCGCGCCGGGCGCTTGCGGATCGAACGGGTGCAACTCCGCTTCCAGGGTCAGATTGGCGAACGCGGGCGCTGCCAGGTTCACCGTTAGGTCGAGGCGCTTGCTGTCGGCATCGTAGCGATAATCCAGGTGCTGGCGCGTATCGCCGATGGCGATGCCCATCTTGTCGTAATCGGCGGGCGTGAAGGTGGCGGCGCCGCAGCCGAGAGTTTCAAACGGCACCAAGGTCGCCGGATTGAGCCATTGCGGATCCAGCCACGGGGTGGCCGGCAGTTTCAGACCCTGGGTGGAAATCCCGAACCGCGGCGGCAGGGTATTGTCGCCCAGCAACGCATGCTTGAGCAGCCAGAATACGCTGGGTGATTCCAGCACCACGCTGTCGGCGCGGTAGGCATCCTGGACTGTACCGCGCATGACTGTGGCGGTGACGCCGCTCAGGCTCACACTACCATCGAGTCCGGCCGAGATGCTGTCGTAACGCACTTGCGCGTATGGCGTGAGCGCAACGACGAGGCGCTGCGCGTCCTGCCTGACTTCATACCAGGCCGCAAGCTTCAGCACGCCCGCCAGCAGGATCGCCCCCAGCGCGAAATTACGCAGCAGTTTCCACATTTCGCATCGCCTTGCCCCGAACCCCCAACTTAGCCCGATTGCACGCGCGGAGCAATGGCCGCCGGGCAGGGAACACCGTCAAGCGGCAGGCGGACTGGCCACCCAGGCATGGATCGCACGCGCAGGCCCGCGCCACGCCAGAGCGCCGACGCAACCCGCCGTGGGTCGTAGTCGCACGATGTGCCACAGCGCCCGTGTCGGGTCGCCGTCGAGCCGTCGCAAATACGTGGCGTCGCCCGCAGTGCCCATATCGAATGCGAGCTGATCCAGCCCGAAGCCAATGCCGCGCCCGAGCGCTTTCAGCACTGCTTCCTTGCAACTCCACAGCCGCAAAAATGCCGCCTGCTGATCAGCTTCCGACAAAGCTTCGAGCGCTGCTGCCTCGGCTGGATCGAACCAGCGTCGCGCCAGTGCAAGTACCGGTCGTGATCGGCGCGGCATTTCCATGTCCACGCCCAATGGCTGAAGGCCGGGCAGCGGCGCGCAGCTTCAAAGTACACAAAGCAACAAAAGATACGGCCAGTGCCGTGTTTGGAGG
>JANXVS010000311.1 GCA_025351555.1 Pseudomonadota bacterium
CTGTGCAGGAGGGCCAGCTGCTGGCCGAACTGGACAATGCTTCGGCGATCGCCAGTGTGGCCCAGGCGGAAGCACTGATGCACAAGGCCGACGCCACCTTCGCGTACGCCGAACAATCCATAAAAAAGGAACTGATTTCCAAGCGTGAGTATGATCAGGCCAACTTCGACATGCTGAGTCAGCGCGCGGCATATCAAACGGCGAAATTGCAACTGACCTATACGCGCATCGTCGCCCCGGTGAGTGGTGTGATTGCCGAACGCTCGGTCAAACTCGGCAACCTGATCCAGGTCAACCAGAACATGTTCCGTATCGTCGGCATGGATCCGCTGCAGGCGATATTGAACGTACCGGAACGTCAGCTTGGTATTCTCAAGGCTGGCCAGGTGGTGCAACTGGAAGCCGATGCACTGGCAGGCAAGACCTTCGCCGGCGACATCCTGCGCATTGCACCCACGGTCGATTCGGCCAGCGGCACGTTCCGCGTCACCTGCGAATTTCACGACAAGACCGGTCAGATCAAGCCGGGCATGTTCGGCCGCATCGAGATCGTATACGACCATCGCGACGATGCGCTCACCGTGCCGCGGTCGGCGCTTATCGAGGAGGACGGCGAAACCGCCGTATTCGTTGTCGATAAAGCGCCCCTGCCGGCGGCGAAAGACGCGAAGGACGCGAAAGATGCAAAGCCAGTAGCCAAAGCCGACGCAAAGAGTGATTCCAAGGCAGCCGCGCCGGTCGATAGCCTTGTCGCGCATCGCAAGCTGGTGAAAATCGGCTACAGCGACGGCGACAAGGTAGAAATCCGCTCCGGCATCGACGAGGGCACCAGCGTCATCACCGTTGGGCGCAATGCAGTGCGCGATGGCACCGCCGTGCAAGTGCTCAATGGCGACAAGGAAAAAGTACTCGCAGAAAAGGTGGCAGGAGCCAAAGGGTGAACATCGTCGAAGCTGCCACGCGCCGACGCGTCACCGTCGGCATGGTCACGCTGACCTTTGTCTTGTTCGGCCTGATCGCGCTTTCCGGACTCAAGGTCAATCTGCTGCCGGATTTGAGCTATCCGACGTTGACCGTGCGCACTGAATACGAAGGTGCCGCGCCGCTGGAAATGGAGAATCTCGTTTCCCAGCCGGTTGAAGAAGCGATCGGCGTGGTCAAGAACCTGCGCAAGATCCATTCGGTTTCGCGCACCGGGCAATCTGATGTGATCCTGGAATTTTCCTGGGGCACGAACATGGACCAGGCCGGGCTCGATGTGCGCGACAAGCTCGACATCCTGCAATTGCCGCTGGAAGCGAAAAAGCCGGTACTGCTGCGCTTCAATCCTTCGACCGACCCGATCATGCGGCTATCGCTGAGTGCCGCAGGCGCGCAGGGCAATGAAGTTGGCGAAGCGGAATTGAAGCAACTGCGCCGTTTTGCCGATGACGAATTGAAGAAGCGCCTCGAACCGACGCCCGGTGTCGCCGCTGTCAAGGTCGGTGGTGGTCTGGAAGATGAGGTCGATGTCGATATCGACCAACAGCGCCTGCAGCAGGTCGGACTCAATGCGGCCGATGTCGTCAAGCGTCTCGCGGATGAAAACGTCAACGTTTCCGGCGGACGCATTGAAAGCGGCTCGCAACGCTACCTCGTGCGCACGGTCAACCAGTTCGGCACCCTCGACGAGATGCGCAACCTGCTGATCAAGGTCGACAACGGCGTGCCGGTGCATCTGAAGGACATCGCCCAGGTACGTCAAGGTTACAAGGAGCGCGAAGGCATCGTGCGCGTGGGCGGACACGAGGCGATTGAATTGGCGATTTACAAGGAAGGCGACGCCAACACCGTGAGTGTCGCCGCCAACGTGCACAAGCAGCTTGATCGACTGACATGCGCGAAGGCCCAGGATTCCTGTGCCTCGATTCTGCCGGCAAACGCCAAGCTCGATACGATCGACGATCAGTCCATTTTTATACAAAGTTCGCTCGACGACGTACGCAACGACGCCATTATCGGCGGCGTGCTCGCAATCCTGATCATCTTTTTCTTCCTCGCCGATTCGTGGAGCACGTTCATCATTTTCCTGTCGCTGCCGATATCGCTGATCACGACGTTCTTCTTCATGGGCCAGACCGGCGTCAGCCTCAATGTCATGTCACTCGGCGGACTTGCGCTTGCCACCGGTATGGTCGTCGACGATTCGATCGTGGTGCTCGAAAATATCGCGCGCATGCGCGAGGCCGGCGCGACGATCCTGCAAGCCGCGGTCAAGGGTGCGCGCGAAGTCTCGATGGCGGTCATCGCCTCGACTCTGACCACGGTCGCGGTATTTTTCCCGTTGGTGTTCGTGCAGGGCGTAGCGGGGCAGTTGTTCCGCGATCAGGCGCTCACGGTCACGTTCGCGATGCTGATTTCGCTGATCGTTGCGATGACCCTGATTCCGATGCTCGCTTCACTGAAAGGCCGGTCGCCGCTTGCATACAACGAAGAGGAGCGGTCCCCGGGTTGGCAGCCGACGAGCCGGTTTGGACGCGGCATCAAAGCGATGATGTCGCCGGTGTCGAAGACATTTTTTCAATGGATTCCACGCTTCGTCGCCATGGTCATCTATGTCGCATTCGGTAGGATCGGCAAGGCGATCGGCAAAGTGCTGCGCGCAGTCGGGCGCTTTGTGATGATGCCTTACAACGCTGCCGCACGCGCTTATCATGGGTTCCTGCCCAAGGCGCTCGCGCATCCGTTTGCGGTGCTCGGCTCTGC
>JANXVS010000340.1 GCA_025351555.1 Pseudomonadota bacterium
CGGAATTTGTGCGCGCCGAGGTTGCGGCTGGCCGCGCGATTATTCCCGCCAACATCAACCATCCTGAGCTCGAGCCGATGATTATCGGCCGCAACTTTCTGGTGAAAATAAACGCCAACATCGGCAACTCGGCGGTTTCCAGTTCAATCGCCGAAGAAGTCGAGAAGATGGTGTGGTCGATCCGCTGGGGTGGCGACACGGTAATGGACTTGTCCACCGGCAAGAACATCCACGAAACCCGCGAGTGGATCATCCGCAATTCGCCGGTGCCGATTGGAACCGTGCCGATTTATCAGGCGCTGGAAAAAGTCGACGGCAAAGCCGAAGACCTCACCTGGGAAATGTTCCGCGACACGCTGATCGAGCAGGCCGAGCAGGGCGTGGATTACTTCACCATCCACGCCGGCGTGCGCTTGCCGTATATCCCGCTGACGGCCAAGCGCGTCACCGGCATCGTCAGCCGCGGCGGTTCGATCATGGCGAAGTGGTGCCTCGCGCATCACAAGGAAAGTTTCCTCTACGAACATTTCGAGGACATCTGCGAAATCATGAAGGCCTACGACGTGTCGTTCTCGCTCGGCGACGGTCTGCGCCCGGGTTCGATTGCCGATGCGAACGACGCGGCGCAGTTCGCTGAACTCGACACGCTCGGAGAACTCACGCAGATCGCGTGGAAGCACGATGTGCAGACGATGATCGAAGGCCCCGGCCATGTGCCGATGCAGTTGATCAAGGAAAACATGGAACGCCAGTTGCGCGTCTGCGGCGAGGCGCCATTTTATACTTTAGGACCATTGACCACCGACATCGCGCCCGGCTACGACCACATCACCAGTGCGATCGGCGCGGCCCTGATCGGCTGGTTCGGCACCGCGATGCTGTGCTACGTCACGCCGAAAGAGCATCTGGGCCTGCCGAACAAGCAGGATGTGCGTGACGGCATCATTACCTACAAGATTGCCGCGCACGCAGCGGATCTTGCCAAGGGTCACCCTGGTGCGCAGGCGCGCGACAATGCGCTGTCGAAGGCGCGCTTTGAATTCCGCTGGCAGGATCAATTCAATCTTGGCCTGGATCCGGAAAAGGCGCAGGAATTCCACGACGAGACCCTGCCGAAAGACGCACACAAACTCGCGCATTTCTGCTCGATGTGCGGCCCGCACTTCTGTTCGATGAAGATCACTCAGGATGTGCGCGACTACGCCAAGGAACACGGTGTGGATGAAGCCGCCGCGCTGGAGGCCGGCATGGCCGAGAAGTCTGCCGAATTCCGCGCCGCGGGCGCACAAATCTACGTTTCCGAGTAAAATTGTTTCCATGAAACTCCCCGCTCCCTTTATCCAGTTCCCCCTGCAGTTCGACGCTGCGACGCTGGCGCGCGAAGTCCTCGTGTATGGCCCCGAGCATTGGCGCGAACACCCGCAGAAATACCCGGGCAATCTGTGGCTACCGCTGATCGCTTCCGGCGGCAATCCCGACCTCGAGTCGGTCGCCGGGCCGATGCGGCCAACGCCGTACCTGGAGCAATGCCCGTACCTCAAGCAAGTGCTGTCGCGCGTTGGCGCGGTGTGGGGACGCACGCGCCTGATGAAGCTCACGGCCCAGGCCGAAGTCACTCCGCATTTCGATGTGCACTACTACTGGCGCGCGCGCGCGCGCGTGCATGTTCCGATCGTCACCCAGCCGTCGGTGCGCTTCCGCTGCGGCGACGAGGAAGTGAACATGGCGCCGGGCGAGTGCTGGATCTTCGACACCTGGCGCCGCCATCACGTGATCAATCCCAACGATTCCGAGCGCATTCATCTCGTCGCCGATACGGTCGGCAGCGACAGCTTCGGCGAACTGGCCCGCGAAGGACGCATGTCCGGCGGCGTGCCGGAACCGCCGGGCTGGCGCACCGAATTCGTCGGGCCGACTGATGAGCGCAATCCGCCGCTGCGCTACGAGACCATGAACGTGCCGGTGGTGATGACGCCTTGGGAATTGAAAGAGCACATCAGCTTCCTGCTCGGCGAGACGCGTGTGCATCCGCAGCTGGAGATGACCCAGGCCGTTACCGCGCGTTTCTTGAGCGCGTGGGCAGCACTGTGGTCGGAATTCGGCCCCGATTCCGCGGGCTGGCCGGCATACCGCAAGGCATTAACCACCTATGAGGAATGGCTGAAAGGCAACGCGGATGGATTGCAGCTGCTCAACGATTCGCGGACGATCAACGCGCTGCGCATCATGGTGCTGTCGATGGCGCTGCGCGACAAGAAAGTTGCCGACGGCGACGAACTGCGCCAGACCACCGTGGCGTTGCCCAACGCGGCTGCGGCGCCGGCAGCAATCCCCGGGCCGCGCGCGACAAACCAGGGCGAAGTCAATTTCGATCGTCCGGTATTTCTGATCTCGCCGCCGCGCTCCGGCTCGACGTTGTGGTTCGAGACCCTGGCGCAGGCGCGCGGTGTGTACACGATCGGCGGCGAGAGCCATGCACTGATCGAAAACGTGCCAGGCCTGAACATCGCCGATCGAGGCCTCGATTCCAACCGGCTTGACGCTGGCGCCGCGACGCCGGCCGTGGTCGCAGAGTTGCGCCGGCGGTTTTTCGCCGCACTGCGCGACCGCGACGGTCAGGTTCCGAACGGGCAGGTGGTGCGCTTGCTCGAGAAGACGCCGAAGAACTCGCTGCGCGTGCCGTTCCTCGCCCAGGTGTTTCCGCAAGCGCGTTTCGTATTTCTATACCGCGAGGTGCGCGAGACGCTCAGCAGCATGATCGAAGCCTGGCGCTCGGGTCGCTTCGTCACGTATCCAGGCTTGCCGGGCTGGAACAACGAATTGCCATGGTCGCTGTTGTTGACGCCGGGCTGGCGCGATCTGAACGGGCGCGCGCTGCACGAAGTCGTCGCGGCGCAGTGGGAGGTCACCACGCGCATGTTGCTGGTCGATCTATCCGCAATTGCGCCGGAGCGCGTGCACGTCGCGCGTTACGATGCGCTGTTGGCGGATCCGTCCGTTGCAATTTCGCGTTTGTGTGCGGCGCTGGATTTCGGCTGGGATCGTCCGCTTGATTCGAAGCTGCCGCTTTCGCGTTACACCGTATCGGCGCCCGACGCGCAGAAATGGCGTCGGCACGAACATGAAATCATGCAGGTATTGCCGGGGTTGGAGGCGACGATCGAGCGCGCGCAGCGCTTTGCTGCGGGCTAGGTCGTCTCGCCCAGTTCGGCGAACAGCCGCGTTTCGACTTCGGTGTTGACAACCCCGAGTTCGCGTTCAGCGCTGCCGAGCAGATCGACCAGCGCCGGAGTCGGCAGAAAATCGCAGATCAGATGCGTGCGCGCAAGCGCGGCATCGGCGTTCCACACCGCGTGCATCGCCGAGTTGTTGAGCGCCCAAATCTCGCCCGGAAGCATGCGGTAAACATGTCCGGCGCAGTACATCCATGCCTGGTCGTGAGTACTCACCGGCACGTGGATGCGGATGGTCTTGAGAAAGTAGGGGCCGTGGTCCTGGTGCGGCGGAACGATAGCGCCTGCCGGCAGCAGCGCCAGAAGACAGCGCTGTGGCGGCGCCGGCACGATCTGCGTGATGATCTGCCGCACGTACGGTGTCAGCGTCAACGCCTCGCGATCCTCAAGCGGCATGTGACGGCCCTCCGCCGGTGCGTAACCGCGCAGAAAGATCGCGCGTGCCGCATCGTGTGGGCCTACCCTGCCTCCGCGCGTTTCCCACAACGATGCCGGCAACGCTTCGACCTCGGCGCGCAGCCGCGCCGCGTCGCAGCGCAGCGGCAGGCGTGCGCAGCCGCCGATCAGGGCGGTCTTGTCGGGTAACGGTGGGGCAGGCACTGCGGACATGGCGATTTTCCCTTGGTAATCCAATTTTAGCGCTGTGCCGGCACACATGCACTCACGCGACAATCGGCAGCAAGGCGTGCCTCGACATGGCGCATGCGTCACAATTACCTCTCTGCCTGCGCTCGGCTTCGGAGTTTGCCCATGTCCATCATCAGTCGTTTTCGCGAACCGCGCACGCGCTGGATGTTGCGCGGCGGCGGTGTATTGATCGCGATTTATCTTGTCGGCGTACTCGCCCTGATGTGGTGGTGGAGTTACGAGCCGGATCAGTTCGACGTGAGCCAGCTGGCGCAACGGCGCTCGGCAGCGCATCAACAACCGGTGGTGACGGGATCGATCGTCACCAGCGCGCTGATGGATTGTGCGGAAACTCTGCTCGACAAGCGCGGCGGCTACTTTTCCAACGACAAATTTCCGCCGGGCCTGTTCATGGACAACGTGCCGAACTGGGAATTCGGTGTACTCACCGCGACGCGCGATCTGGCGCGCGAGCTGCGCAACAAGTTTTCGCGTTCGCAGTCGCAGTCTGAGGAAGACCTCGATCTGAAGGAAGCCGATCCGCTGTTTTCCAGTCCGAACGACCGCTGGCTGCTGCCGAGCTCCGAAGGTCAGTATCGTCAGGCGATCGCGCATGTCGACGGCTATTTCATCCGCTTGGGCAAGAACGACCCGAACGGCGCGCAGTTCTACGCGCGCGCCGACAGTCTGGCCGATTATCTGGATACGGTTTCGTCGCGACTTGGCAGCCTGTCGCAGCGGCTGTCGGCCAGCGTCGGCCAGTTGCGGCTGGAAGGAGACGCGCCGGTCGATCCGGCCGCGCCGACGAACGCGAAGGGCCAGCAGATCGTGAAGACGCCATGGAGTCAGATCGACGACGTGTTTTACGAATCGCGCGGCTACACTTGGGCCTTGCTGGAACAGTTGCAAGCTGTACAAGTGGATTTTGCGCCAATTTTGCAACGCAAGAATGCCGTGGTGAGCCTCAAGCAGGTGATCCGCGAGCTGGAGGAATCGCAGAAACCGGTGCGCAGTCCGATGATCCTCAACGGCAGCCCGTTCGGTTTCTTCGCCAACCACTCACTGGTGATGGCGAACTATGTGTCGCGCGCGAATGCGGCGATCATTGATTTGAAATCGTTGTTGGACAGGGGTTGATTTGACTACTTTGCAATCCACCACAGCTCGATTCTCGACCGTGCTGCTGGCCGACTGGCGCCTGCTCTGGCTGCTGCTTCTGCTGCCGGTGGCCCTGTTCCTCCCGGCAATGCCGATTGACGAGACACGCTACCTCGCGGTCGCCTGGGAGATGCGCCTGCACGGGGATTTCCTCGTCCCGCACTTGAATGGCATGCCATATTCGGACAAGCCGCCGCTGCTGTTCTGGCTGATCAATCTGGGCTGGTTTGTCGCTGGCATGCACGCCTGGGCGGTGCGTCTGGGTGTGCTCGCATCATCGTTCGCGTCGCTGTATTTGTTCGGACGTGTGGTGCGCCGGCTCGATCCATCGCCGGCACTGGCGCAAAATGCAACATTGTTGCTTTTAGGAATGATCTACTTCGCGCTGTTTTCCAGTGCGATCATGTTCGACGTGGTGCTCGCGACCTGGGTGCTGGTGGCGCTGCACGGAGCACTGGATCTGGATGCGCAACGTTGGCGGCGCGGCATCGGCTTGCTCGCGCTCGGCATTGGTCTGGGCATCCTGACCAAGGGACCGGTCGTGCTGCTCGACGCCGGCCTTGTCGTCGCGTTCGGGCCGTGGTGGAGCGAAACTGCGCGCGCCAATAAAGGCCGATGGTACGGTGCTCTCGGGCTCGGCGTGCTCGGCGGCGCGGCGATTGCGCTGGCGTGGGCGATTCCGGCCGCGATCGCCGGCGGCGACAAGTACGCCGATGCGATCTTTCTGCACCAGACGGTCGATCGCATGACCAAGAGCTTTGCCCATCGCCGCCCGCTGTGGTGGTACTTCATGGTGCTGCCGGCGATGGCGCTGCCGTGGACCTTGGTCATGCGCGCTCCTTGGCGGGCTTGGTACGCTAGTTTCCACATTTCCAAAAGTGCACGTTTCGGCATCGCCTGGTTCGTGCCAGCGTTTACGGTCTTCTGCCTGGTCAGCGGCAAGCAGCCGCATTATCTGTTGCCGCTGCTGCCGGGGTTGGCGTTGTATCTGGCCGTAGTGCTGGGCAGCGACGGCGCGCGCTTGCGCGGACGCGTGTTTGGCGCTTTGCTGTTGCTGGCGGGAACCGCGCTCGCCGCGCTGCCGTATCTGGCTGCGCATGCGCACGATATTGGCGTGCTGGATCGGCTGCATCTGACCGAATCTTCGCTGCGCGTGTTCGCCGGCGTCTGGCCGTTGTGGGGCGCGCTCGGCATCGTGCTCGGCGGCTGGCTGTTGTTCGTGCGCGCAGCGCATGCATCCTTGCGCGCGTTGGCACTGAGCAGCGTCGCGGCCGCGTCCATCGGCATGCTCGCGCTGGCGCAAGGGGTCGGACCGTATGTGGATGTGAGCGCCGCCGCGGCGCGCATCGCGCAGGCGCAGGCCGCGGGCAAGCCGATTGCGCATCTGGGCTGGCATCACGGTCTGTTCGAGTTCGCCGGGCGGCTGACTCAGCCTCTGGAAAAAGTGGATTATGAGGATTTAGCCGCTTGGTGCGCGGCGCACCCGGACGGTGAAATTGTGACGTTTTATACAAAGTATCAGATTGCTGCGAAACCGGAACTGGAACTGCCCTATCGCTTCGGGCGCATCATTTTCTGGCGCGCCGCCGATCTGCTCGCTGCGCCGTTACCGGCGCCACCGGTGAAGGTGGATGAGGATGAGACGCCGGAGGATTGATCGGCTCAGGCGTGCCGGATCTACGATGTACCGCTGCCTGGTTCGGCTGATATGCTGGCCCGTCAGCAGAAAATTCTGCGTCGATAAAGGGGGAAATCATGCCGCGCTTCGCCTTCGCACTTGCTGCCGTCCTGCTCTTCTTCAGCGTGGCATTGCAATCCGTGGAAAGAAGACCCACGCCTCCGGGTCACTACCTGTTCGTCTGGGCCGGTGATCGCGCCAAGAAAGACAACGACTTCCTGGCAGTGATCGATGCCGATCCCGCGTCCAAGACGTATGGACGTCTGCTCACGACGCTGGCAACGGATCAACGTACCAGCAGGGTGCATCACACTGAATACACAATGCCCGAAAGCGGCATGCTGTTTGCCAACGATCATGACGTCGGGCGGACCTTCATCTTCGACGTGCGCGACCCGCTGCATCCAAAGACCGTGACCTCGTTTACCGACATGGCCGGCTACGTGCATCCGCACTCGTACCTGCGGTTGCCGAATGGAAATGTGCTGGCGACGTTCCAGCATGCTCACCACTCCGCAACTGACAGCGCGGCGGCCAAGACCGGGGGTTTGGTGGAAATCAATGATCATGGCAAGGTGGTTCGTTCCGCCAGCAATGCGGACCCGGATTTCAGCACTGCGCTGCTGATGCCTTACAGCCTCGTCGTCCTGCCCAAACTCGACCGCGTCGTGTCAACGAATTCGTCGATGCATGACGACGATCTTTTCAGCGGCGTGACGTATCAAGTGTGGCGCCTGTCCGACCTCAAGCTGCTCAAGACGGCATACTTCGACGTCGGTGCGAATCGCTATGCCCACATCAGTCCGGAGGAGCCACGTCTGGGTCCGGACGGATCGGTTTTCGTGCAGACCCTCGGCTGCGGGGTCGAACGCATCACCGCGATCGACACCAGCGAGCCGAAGTCGCAGCTGGTTTTCACTTTTCCTGGAAACTGGTGCGGAGTGTCGACGATCGTCGGGCACTACTTGGTGCAGAGCGTGCCAGCAGTGCATGGCTTCATCGTGCTCGATATCGCCGATGCGGCCAACCCGCGCGAAGTCTCGCGGCTCAAGCTGAGCGATACCTACCGCCCGCATTGGACGGGATGGGACCCGAAGACCCTGCGCCTCGTGGCGACCTCGGGCGAAACGCCGGCCGATCGTACCTACCTGCTGAAACTGGATCAGGCTACGGGCGCGCTTACGGTGGACGACGCGTTTCGCGACACCGACGGCCAGCCCGGCTTCAGTTTCGCCGAGCGTGACTGGCCACACGGCTTCAAGGGTGTGGGCGCACCGCACGGAGCGGTTTTCACACGCTGAACGCACGCCACAGATCAGAACGCCGGTTTGTCCGCACACTGCTGATAGCGCGCAATGCTGGCGAGGATTTCCTGTTTCGCCGCGGCGGCATCGCTCCAGCCTTCCACTTTTACCCATTTGCCTTTTTCCAGATCCTTGTAGTGCTCGAAGAAATGGCCGATGCGGTCGCGCCAGTGTTGGGCCACGTCGCCGATGTCGTTGATGTAGTCGTAGTGAGCGAAAACTTTCAGAGCCGGCGCGGCGACGATCTTCATGTCTTCGCCGGCTTCGTCCGTCATGCGCAGCATGCCGACCGGACGGCAGCGGATCACCGAACCGGGGATCAACGGCAGCGGCATCAGCACGAGCACGTCGGCGGGGTCGCCGTCGCCGCTGAGCGTGTGCGGCACGTAGCCGTAGTTGCACGGGTAGCGCATGGGCGTGGACAGCACACGGTCGACGAAGATCGCGCCGGTCTTCTTGTCTACTTCGTATTTCACCGGCTCCGAATCTTTCGGAATCTCGATGACGACATTGATTTCGTTCGGCACGTCGCGACCGGCGGGGACGAGGTTGAGCGCCATGGTTGGCTCCGTGGGATTGCGAGGGGCGCGAAGGATACTCGAAACCGCGCGGACGCGCGATCTTGCGCGGCCACGCCGCTCCTTCAGCTTGGGTTGCTGTGCCGTATTCGACGATGTCCGGTCTCCGCCCGCGCCAGGAAAAAGCCATGACCAAACCCATGACCAAAGCCGTGACCCATGAAGAAAGCCGAGAGCCGGTGAAAAAGACGCCCGCAGACCATCTGAACGATACGCTTGCCCAGCTCAAGGAGATGCGGCATTACTCCAAGACCAACGTGGAGCACCTTACCGCGATCTGGATGTTGTTCGACGGCGAACTGTCCAAGTTGAAACGGGTGGACAAGATCGAAGATCTGATGAATCGGCAGGGGCAATTGCATGACGCCCTGGAAGTCGTGATTGCCGACCTTGAAGAGGCCTTGCAGAAATTACAGCCAGCAGCGGAGGAATAGTTCGTACTTCGTTGCACGCAGTCGCCGGCGACGGGCCACTGTCGCTGCGGATCTGATTGCGGATTGACGAGCCGCTCAAAAGAAAACCCGCGATGTTTTGCGCATCGCGGTTTTTTTTGCAAAAGTACAGCCGTGGCTTATCTCAAAGCAGCGGAATCAGCAGCAACGCCACGATATTGATGATCTTGATCAACGGGTTCACCGCGGGACCCGCTGTATCCTTGTAAGGATCGCCCACGGTGTCGCCGGTGACGGCCGCCTTGTGCGCGTCCGAGCCCTTGCCGCCGAAGTTGCCATCCTCGATATACTTTTTCGCATTGTCCCAAGCGCCGCCGCCGGTGGTCATCGAAATGGCCACGAACAGGCCGGTGACGATGGTGCCGACGAGCACGCCGCCGAGCGCCTTCGCGCCTTCCGCACTGGAGCCGGTGATCCATTTCGCGCCGAATGCAACGACGATCGGCACCAGCACCGGCAGCAGCGACGGAATCAACATTTCCTTGATCGCCGACTTGGTCAGCAGATCCACGGCCTTGGAATAGTCCGGCTTCGCCGTGCCTTCCATGATGCCCTTGATCTCGCGGAACTGGCGGCGCACTTCGACGACCACGGAACCCGCGGCGCGGCCGACGGCTTCCATCGCCATCGCACCGAACAGGTAGGGAATCAGGCCGCCGATGAACAGGCCGATGATGACCATGTGATCGGACAGATCGAACGGGATGAGCTGGCCGGCCAGGTTCGGCGCGGTGGAGAGGTTATGCGTGTAGTCGGCGAACAGCACGAGCGCGGCCAAACCCGCGGAGCCGATTGCATAACCCTTGGTCACGGCTTTCGTCGTGTTGCCGACGGCATCCAGCGGATCGGTGATCGCGCGGATTTCCTTCGGCAGTTCGGCCATCTCGGCAATGCCGCCGGCGTTGTCGGTGATCGGGCCGTAGGCATCGAGCGCGACGATCATGCCGGTCATCGATAGCATCGCCGTGGCGGCGATCGCGATGCCGTACAGACCGGCGTAGAAATGTGCGCCCCAGATTGCGGCGCATACCGCGAGCACCGGCAGTGCGGTCGACTTCATCGACACACCGATGCCGGCGATGATATTGGTGGCGTGCCCGGTGGTGGATGCCTGGGCGACGTGTCGCACCGGCGCGTACTCGGTTGCGGTGTAGTACTCGGTGATCACCACCATGGCTACGGTGAGCAGGATGCCGATCACCGCGCAAAAGTATACATTCCACACGCCGAACTTCGATCCGGCCATCAACGCCTGGGTGACGGGCACGAACGCGATCAGCGAGATCACGGCGGAAACGCCGACGCCCATGTACAGCGCGTTCATGATCTTGCCACCGGGGCGGGCCTTGACGAAGAACATGCCAACAATCGAGGCGATGATGGAGACTGCACCGAGCACCAGCGGATACAGCACGCCGTTCTTGCCGACATCGCTGCCGAGCACGTCGGCGAGCAGCATGGTGGCGATCAGGGTGACGGCGTAGGTCTCGAATAGGTCCGCGGCCATGCCGGCGCAGTCGCCGACGTTGTCACCGACGTTGTCCGCGATCACGGCCGGATTGCGCGGGTCATCCTCGGGGATGCCGGCTTCGACCTTGCCGACCAGATCCGCGCCGACGTCGGCACCCTTGGTGAAGATGCCGCCGCCCAGACGCGCGAAGATCGAGATCAGCGAAGAACCAAACGCCAGGCCGATCATCGCGTGCAGCGCGTCATCCTGCGAATAGTGCAGGCCTTGCGTGAGGATGACGAAGTAACCCGTGACGCCGAGCAGGGCCAGGCCGACGACCAGCATGCCGGTGATTGAGCCGCCGCGGAATGCGACCTGCAGCGCCGCGTTCATTCCATCGCGCGCCGCTTCGGCCGTGCGCACATTGGCGCGCACCGAGATGTTCATGCCGATAAAGCCGGTGAGGCCGGAAAGCACCGCACCAATACCGAAGCCGATCGCTGCCGGCCAGCCGAGCTTGGTGAAGCCGATGACAAGGAACAGCACGAAGCCGACAAAGGCGATGGTGCGGTATTGGCGATTGAGGTACGCGCTCGCGCCTTGCTGGATCGCCAGGGCGATTTCCTGCATGCGCGCGTTACCGGCCGGCTTGGCCAGAACCCAACTGCGCGCCCAGATACCGTACAAGATCGCGAGTAGGGCGCAGCCCAACGCGATCCAAAGACCATATTGCTCGAACAACATTGATTTCTCCCTCGTGTTTCAGGCTTAAGCGGGGCAAAAAGAGTGGGTACAGCGAAATAACCGGCGAAGTATAGCGGCAGCAAGCCGTAACGCCACTTGTGCAGTGCAGCAATCAACCGGATTTCTTGTCCGCGATCGAATACACCGGCAGTTTCTTCTTCACCAGCGCCAGTTTCAGCGTTGCGTATTTCGGCAGTCCAGTCATGGCATCGTATGGCGGCGTATCTTCGCCGCGGATCAGCGGCTGCAAGTACGCCCGCGCAGCGGCGGTGATGCCGAAGCCGTCGCGGCTGATGTAGTTCTTCGGCAGTTTCTTTTCGATATTCGCGATCTTCGTCAGTGGCGCCGCCTCGATTTTCCATTTGAACGGATTGTTCGATATGCGCTTGATCACCGGCATCACCGCATTCTTGCCGGCCAGCGCATATTCAACCGCCGCCTTGCCGACGGCGTAGGCCTGTTGTGCATCGACCTTGCTGGCCAGGTGTCGCGCCGAGCGTTGCAGATAGTCCGGTACCGCCCAATGGTATTTGTATCCAAGTTTACTTTTTACCAGTTGCGCAATCAGCGGGCCGACGCCGCCGAGCTGGGTGTGGCCGAACGCATCGGTAGTGCCGGCTTCGGCAAGGAATTTTCCGTCGGCGTTCTTCAATCCCTCGGAAACGACAACCGTGCAATAGCCGACGCGCTCGACCGTCGCCTTCACCCGGGCGAGGAAGGCGGCCTCATTGAACGCCACTTCCGGAAACAGGATGATGTGCGGCGGATCGTCCGCGCGCTTCCCCGCCAGGCCCGCGGCGGCGGCAATCCAGCCGGCGTGGCGGCCCATCACTTCCATCACGAACACCTTGGTCGAGGATTCGCACATCGAGGCGACATCAAGGCTGGCTTCCAGCACCGACACAGCCGTGTACTTGGCGACCGAGCCGAAGCCGGGGCACGTGTCGGTCACCGGCAGATCGTTATCGACGGTCTTGGGTACGCCGATCACATGCAATGGAAACCCCAGCGCCTGCGCAATCTGCGCAATCTTCAGCGAGGTATCGGCCGAGTCGTTGCCGCCGTTGTATAAAAAGTAGCGGATGTCGTGGGCACGCAGGACGTCAATCAGGCGCTCGTAGCGTGCGCGGTCGGCATCCAGGGATTTGAGCTTGAACCGGCACGAACCAAATGCGCCGCCGGGCGTGTGGCGCAGGGCCGCAATCGTCGCGCGATCCTCTTTCGCCAGGTCGATCAGTTCCTCGCGCAGCGCGCCGAGGATGCCGTTGCGCGCTGCGTATGCCTTGATCCGTTGCCGGCGGCAGGTTTCGATCACGGCGCAGGCAGTAGCATTGATGACGGCGGTAACGCCGCCGGACTGGGCGTAGAGGAGATTGCCTTTGCTCATGCCGATTCCACCATTGTTTGACTATGTGCGCCGCTGCCGTTAGCTTAGCTCAAGCCTTGCCGGGGAAGTCCATCTGCAGGCACCTGCCGGCCAGACGACGCATCGTCGCCGGTCCCATGCAATCAGGAAAGAACTGGAAATATGCGCATCGTTTTCTTCGGCCCGAACGGTTCGGGCAAAGGCACCCAGGCGACCCTGCTCAAGTCCGAGCTGAAGGTGCCGCATATTTCCACCGGCGACCTGCTGCGCGCTGCCGTGAAAGCGGGGACGCCGTTGGGTCTGCGCGCCAAGGCGGTGATGGATACGGGCAAGCTGGTTTCCGATGACATTGTGCTGAGCATGCTCGAGGAGCGCTTGGCTGAGGCCGATGTGGCCGGCGGCTTCATCCTCGACGGCTATCCGCGCAATCTGGTGCAGTGTGAAGCGCTGGAAGGCTTGCTTGCGCGCCTGCGTCAGCCGCTGGATATCGCGATCAAGCTCGACGTGCCCGACGCGGCGATCCTGGCGCGCTGCGAACTGCGTTTCGCCGCCGAACACCGGCCCGACGATGATCCGGCGATCGTGCGCAAGCGCTTGGATGTCTATCGCGAGCAGACTGCGCCAGTGGCCGAGCATTTTGCCGACATGGAAAAGCTCGCCACGGTCGATGGCGTCGGCAACGTCGACGCCGTGTTCGCACGCATCCTGGCGGTGCTGCCGCGCGTACCTGCCTGATTTCAAATTTTTCCACTTTGTGGCATCCGCGTTACGTCGTTGCGTCCGCGACGCGCACGCTGCGTTTTTCGAGAATCCAATGGGACCATTGCTGACCCTGCTGTGGGATATCTGCCGGTTGCGGCGCGGCCCGCAGGACTTGCCATATTCGCCGCGGCTGCTGGTGATCGTCTGCGCCTTCGGTCTGGGCTTGCAGCTGGTGATCGCGCGCGTGCTGGGCGTGGAGCAGGATACGCTCGGTGCGGGCGTGCTCTCGCTCGCGTTCAATCTCGGCGCGCTGTTTTTGCTGTTGAACTTGCGCGGGGTGAAAAACCGTTTTATCCAGTCGGCGCTGGCCCTGCTGTGCTGCGCGCTGCTGTTTACTCTGCTCAGTCTGCCGATCGCCTTGCTTGCCGGCGATCACCCGGTGACTCCTGAACAGATGAGTCCGCTGCAGCTGCTGCTGGGCCTGGTGTCGCTGCCCTTGCTGATCTGGAAACTGATGGTCGATGCGCACATCCTGCGCCACAGCCTGGACGTGCCCTTCCTCGCCGGCATGGGCATTGCCGTGCTGTGGCTGATTGCGGAGCTCGCATTAGGTGCCGCTGCGGGTGGTGCCACGGGAGGGGCATGAAACTTCATATCCTCGGCATTTGCGGAACCTTCATGGGTGGCGTCGCCGCGTTGGCGCGCGAGCTGGGCCACAGCGTGGAAGGTTCGGATGCGAATATCTATCCGCCGATGAGCGATCAGCTCGGCGCGCTCGGCATCACGCTCAAATCCGGCTACCGCGCGGAACATCTTGACCCTGCACCTGATCTTGTCGTCGTCGGCAATGCGCTGTCGCGCGGCAATCCGGCGATCGAGCACATGCTCGATACGCGTCTGGCGTACGCGTCGGGTCCGCAATGGATTGGCGAGAACGTGCTTGCATCACGCTGCGTGTTCGCCATTGCCGGCACGCACGGCAAGACCACGACGACATCGATGCTGGCCTGGATTCTTGAAGCTTGTGGTCGCGAGCCGGGCTTCCTTGTCGGCGGCGTGCCGGAAAATTTCGGCGTGTCGGCGAAGCTGGGCACGGGCAAGGATTTCGTGATCGAGGCCGACGAATACGACACCGCGTTTTTCGACAAGCGTTCCAAGTTCGTGCACTACCGTCCACAAATTTGTATTTTGAACAATCTGGAATTTGACCACGCCGATATTTTTCCGGATGTCGCCGCAATCCAGCGCCAGTTCCATCACCTGGTTCGTATCGTGCCGGGCAATGGCCGTCTGATTGTCAACGCGGAAGATCCGCGCCTCGCTGAGGTGCTGGCAATGGGTGCGTGGACACCGGTGACCACGTTCGGCTTCGATCGTGGCGACTGGCGCGCGTGCCTGATTGCCGCTGACGGGTCAGCTTTCGCAGTGACGCACGGTGGCCGCGAACTCGGTGAAGTACGCTGGAACCTGCTTGGCCGTCACAACGCGATGAATGCGTTGGCCGCACTGGCCGCAGCCGAGGCCGGTGGCATCGACGCAGCGCAAGCGATTGCCGCGCTCGCGAATTTCCGCAACGCCAAGCGTCGGCTCGAATTGATTGGCGAACACGCCGGCATCCGTGTCTACGACGACTTCGCGCATCATCCGACCGCGATCGCGACCACACTCGCCGGCCTGCGCGCCCGCGTCGGCAAGGCGCGCATCCTCGTCGGCATGGAGCCGCGCTCCAATTCCATGCGTCTAGGCGCGCATGCCGATGAGCTCGCACCGTCATTGAGCGATGCCGATGGTGTGGTCTTCCTGCACAAACCCGAGTTGGCGTGGGATGCCGAACGCGTCACTGGCGCACTCGCCGGCCGCGGCCATACTGCCGCGGATGTCGACGGCCTGATCGCCACGCTGCTCGGCATGGCGCGCCGTGGCGACCATGTCGTGTTCATGTCCAACGGTGGCTTCGAGAATGCGCCGCGGCGGTTCCACGCGGCGCTGAAAATATCTGGTTGACGGCTACTTTGCGCCGGAGCGGGGCCGCACTACACTTCCCATGTGGCGCTGACCGATATCCCGCTGTTTCCGCTCAACACCGTCCTTTTTCCCGGCGGCCCCTTGAGCCTGCGTATCTTCGAACGCCGTTACCTGGATATGGTGCGCGATTGCGCGCGCAACGGTAGCGGTTTTGGCGTATGCCTGATCCTGCACGGTAATGAAACTGGCGGTGCCGCGGTACCGGCCGCCGTGGGCACGCTGGCGCGCATTGTGGATTTCTGTACATTGCCCGATGGCCTGCTCGGCATCAGTGCCGAGGGGGGCGAACGCTTCCATGTCGACCGCTCGCGCGTGCGCGATAACGGTCTGGCGCACGGCATTGTGCGCTTCTGGCCGGACGAGCCGGCACTCGCGTTGCCGCCGGAATTCGGCCTGCTGGCAACGATCCTGGAACGCCTGCTGGAGCAACCCGGCAGCGCATTCGCCAAGGCCGAGCGGCATTGCTTGGACGATGCGAGCTGGGTTGGTTTTCGTCTCGCTGAAACCTTGCCGCTGGAGAACCGCGAACGCCAACATTTGTTGCAGATGACCGATCCGATCGAACGGCTGGAGCAGCTGATGCACTATCTGCCACGCTTTC
>JANXVS010000425.1 GCA_025351555.1 Pseudomonadota bacterium
TCTTCTTCCTCGACTCAAGACAATATTTCAGGTCGCTGCATCGTGGGGCACCACACCGCTGGACATTTTTCTTCGCCCCAAGGAAGCAGCTTCGCCCGTCATGTTTGATGGAGATCCCCTCATTCCCAGAACTCCGCCCAAGCGGCCGTTCAAGAAGCAGAACTATTCGCGGTGCGACAAACGTATGCGCGCCTTGGTTGATCTTCCCGAGGAGATATTGCTTCCCCCCGCCACACACATCTGCAGCGAATGCGCGGTATCTCCGTCGAACTTCCAGGAGTCTCATCGCGAAACGTGGAACACATACATGGTGGAGAAGACTCGTCGCCTTAAGCAGCACAAGGAAAGGGAAGTGATCCTGGCGAATACCTACATGGACAAGCTCATCACCAGATTGCGGCACTCCGGAAAACGGCTGCACCGGCGTAATGCCATCGCGCAGATGATCCGCGATATTCACGTTCCACAGACCGTAGCGCGCTCGGCACTTCGGTTGTCCCTTGCTCGGTTACGAATGGAGCGTGACGACAATCGCACTGAGCGATCGCTTTCGAAAGATCCACGAGCGGTCAGTATGTAAGAAGGCCGCGAGCAAGCCCTCTGACTAACGCCAACCACATTTCTTCTACTTGCGCCCGCTTCCGGCTAGACGGAGCTTGGCGCGGCCGGGTTTTGGGCAATTCCGTTCACTGATTCACGGCAATTAGTGTCAACACGCATCACGGCATAACGTGTCAAAACTGACACTTTATGCCGGTATGACCAATGTGCGGGCTAAGAGAAACAGGTCCGCCTTCTCGCGCAAGCTCCACACTTACATCATGCTGCGCGCCGGGCAATCGTTTTCAGCGCAGTGCCCAAAGTGTCCTTGGCGCATTCCAGATCATGGCGCTGCTGCAGGTTCATCCAACTTTGTGGATCGGTGCCGAAATAGCGGGCCAGACGCAGTGCCGTGTCGGCACTGATGCCACGGCGCTCGCGCACAATCTCGTTGATTCGCGCGGGAGTAACGTCGATCGCCTTGGCCAGCGCGTTGCTCGACAATCCAAGCGGAAGCATGAATTCTTCACGAAGAATTTCGCCGGGGTGGATCGGGGACAATTTCTTGCTCATGCTGCGCCTCTAGTGGTAGTCGACAATCTCGACATCTTCAGCATCCTTGCCATTCCAGCGGAAGCACACGCGAAACTGATCGTTAATGCGAATGCTGTGCTGACCGGCTCGTTCGCCCCTGAGCGCTTCCAGCCGATTGCCAGGAGGGACGCGCAGAAATTCGAGGGTGGCCGCCGCATTAATCTGTTCGAGCTTGCGGCGGGCGACCGATTCGATCATGCCAAATCGGCGTACCGGGGTACGCTCGAAAAGCCGTCGCGTATCCTTACAACGAAACGACTTTATTGTCATGGCTGATTGTATATCGAAATACGATATACTGAAAGGCAGATTTTTGCGCGAGTTTTGATTGTAACCAAATGCGCGCTTTCGAGTTCCAAAGAAAAACGCAAGCGCGATGGTCGGCTGATGAACAGATCTTCTGCGCAGAAAGGGGTGTTTCTCGCTCAGGTATTGACGAATGGTCAGCCCGATACAACTTTGGGCGGGACCGGATTTGTCAGTATCTATCATCAATCGAGTAACTTTTTCAACATGGCGAAACCTGCGTTGACGAGTGACGGAAAATTGGTCGTCGCGGGATAGCGCGTATGAGTCCGATAGCTGTCGATGCGGCGCTGGACGCACTATTCCTGCCTCTGGCCTCCGGCGCGATCCGCCCGCCCGGTGATCGCGGTGTGCTATTCCTGCGCGCACGCGCGGGTGGGTGGTTGCATGCGTGGCCGCGCGACAAGTTTGTTTGTGTGCAGACCTTCAAGCCATTGGCCGATGCGTTGACACCCGCGGGTACGCAGATCGCCCAGTCCCCAACTGACGCGCAGCGCTTTCCGCTGGTTCTTGTGCTGCCGCCACGCCAACGGGAGGAGTCGCGCGCCCTGCTCGCGCGCGCTGTGTTTGCGGCGGCGCCGGGTGGTGTCGTCGTCGCGAGTGTTGCCAACAACGCCGGTGCGCGCTCGGCCGAGGCCGATCTGGAACGCCTCGCCGGTTCCACCCAGAGCCTGTCGAAACACAAATGCCGTGTGTTCTGGACAGCGTTGTCGGAGGCTGCCGTCGATTGGGCTCTGGTCGACGCATGGGCGGCGCTGGATACGCCGCGGCCGATTGCGGATGGGCGCTTTGTCAGCCGGCCGGGCTTGTTTGCCTGGGATCGCATCGATCCGGCTTCCGCGCTGCTCGCGTCGCAGTTGCCGCCGACACTTTCCGGGCGCGCTGCCGATCTCGGCGCCGGTTACGGTTATCTGGCCACCGAGCTGCTGCGTCGCTGTCCGCAGGTGACTGCGATCGATCTCTACGAAGCGGAGCAACGCGCGCTGGAACCGGCCAGGATCAATCTCGCAAGCGCCCTGCGTGAATGCGCGCGCGAAGTCGCGATCAATTATTTGTGGCACGATGTCACCGTGAGCCTGCTTGGCCACTACGATGTGATCGTAAGCAATCCGCCATTCCACCAAGGCCGCGCCGATCAACCGGAACTTGGCCAGGCGTTTATCATTGCCGCAGCCAACGCGCTCGCGCCGAACGGCCGTTTGTGGCTTGTCGCCAATCGCCATCTGCCGTATGAGGCGGTACTTGCTGCGCATTTTGCAAGCGCGCGCAGCGTGGTCGTGCAAG
>JANXVS010000441.1 GCA_025351555.1 Pseudomonadota bacterium
CGAAGTTCGCCGAGCAAGTACTTGCGCCGCTGAATGCGATCGGCGACGAACAAGGCTGCACACTCGACAAGGCAACCGCGAGCGTGACGACGCCCAAAGGCTTCAAGGAAGCGTATGCGAAGTACATCGAAGGTGGCTGGAGTGGCCTGACGGCACCCGAGCAATATGGCGGCCAGCATCTGCCGGAATCGATCGGCGCGCCGCTGAAGGAGATGCTGGATTCGGCGAATCTGGCCTGGGGCAATTTTCCGCTACTCTCGCATGGCGCGACTGAAGCGTTGCGGCTACATGGCGAGGAGTGGCAGCGCGCGGCGTTCCTGAAGCCGATCGTCGAAGGCCGCTGGACCGGCACGATGTGCCTGACCGAACCGCATTGCGGCTCGGATCTGGGCCTGTTACGCACGCGTGCAGAACCAGCTCCAATCGGCAGCGATGCGGACGGCACCTATCGCGTCAGTGGCACGAAGATC
Organism: Pseudomonadota bacterium; assembly: GCA_025351555.1. Taxonomy (GTDB): domain Bacteria; phylum Pseudomonadota; class Gammaproteobacteria; order Xanthomonadales; family Rhodanobacteraceae; genus Rudaea. The sequence goes on from JANXVS010000441.1 coordinate 471, forward strand.
TTTATCACTGCCGGCGAACACGACCTGACCGAAAATATCGTGCACCTCGTGCTCGCGCGCCTGCCCGATGCGCCCGCGGGCGTCAAGGGCATCTCCCTGTTCATCGTGCCAAAGTATAAAGTTGATAGAACTGGGAAGTTGGGCGCGCGCAATGCGGTAACCTGCGGCGCGATCGAGCACAAGATGGGGATCAAGGCCTCGGTCACCTGCGTGATGAATTTCGATGCGGCCGAAGGTTATTTGATCGGCCAGCCGCACAAGGGCCTGAATGCGATGTTCACGATGATGAACACGGCGCGTCTGGCCGTCGGCATTCAGGGTCTCGGCCTGATCGAACGGGCGTACCAGGGTTCGCTCGCCTATGCGCGCGATCGCCTGCAGGGGCGCGCGTTGTCCGGCGCGAAGTTTCCGGATAAACCGGCCGATCCGCTGATCGTGCACCCCGACATCCGGCGCATGCTGCTCACGCAGAAGGTCTTTGCCGAAGGCTGCCGCGCGCTCGGCTACTACGCGGCAAGCATAGTAGATCTAGTCGAACGCGCGCCCGATGCCGACGAGCGCAAGCGCGCCGACGAGCTGCTTTCGTTCATCATTCCGATCACCAAGGCGCTGCTGACCGAGGCCGCGAATGAGTGTACGTATCACGCGGTGCAGATTTTCGGCGGCCACGGCTACATCCACGAATCGGGCATGGAACAGTTCGCGCGCGACGCCCGAATTACGACGATTTACGAAGGCACGACCGGCATCCAGGCACTGGATCTGCTTGGCCGCAAGATCATGCAGACCCAGGGCGTGGGCCTGAAACATTTCCTCGAAGAGATCAGCGCGTTCTGTCAGGCGCAGATACAAAATGCCGCACTGGCGGAATTCATTGCCCCGCTGGCGCAGGCGACCAAGGACTGGGCCGATCTGACCCGGGCGATCGGCAAACGCGCGCTGGCCAATCCGGAGGAAGTCGGCGTCGCCGCTGTCGATTATCTGTTCTATTCCGGCTACGTGGCGCTCGCCTATTTCTGGGCGCGCAGCGTGGCGGCGGCGGACGCATCGGCGCAATCGGCTGACTTCAAGCAGGCTAAGCGATCCACCGCACGTTTTTACTTCGCCCGCATCCTACCGCGCACCCTGACTCACGCGGCGTCTCTGCGCGCCAGCGCCGATAGTCTGATGGCGATGCCGGATGTGCAATTTGGCTGATTCCGAATCCGAGTCAGACTACACATACAATGCAGCATCTGCCCACGACGCCATGACTGACGCCACAACCGCACCGCATATCCGCTTGAGCCATGCCGACGACGATGAGTTCATCCTCGGCCTCGTCCCACGCTTCGTCGCCTTCGATCTGCCACCGTGGCGCAAGCGCAGCGAAACCTTGGCCGGCATCCGTGACGACATCGCCCGCCACTTGCGCGAGCTGCCGCCGGCGTCGCATTTGTACGTTGCCGAAGATGAAGACGGCGAGCGACTGGGATTCCTGCATCTGCAAACGCAGAAGGATTTTTTCACCGGCGTGCTGAACTGCCATATCTGTGATGTCGTCGTCGCACCGGAGCAGGACGGCAAAGGCATCGGCTCGGCACTGCTCGCATTCGCCGAACGCTGGGCGAAAGAGCATCGCTGCCGTTACCTTACATTGGGTGTCTTCCCGGGCAACGAACGCGCGCAGGCACTCTACGAACGCCACGGCTACGGCGTGGAAACGCTGCGCATGGCCAAAGCGGTGAAGTGACCGCGGCGCAGGAGATAAAGTCAAATCTGGTGTATGGCTGGTCTGAGGCATCGGATGCTCAGGCGGCGAGTTTCTGCTGAGCCGG
>JANXVS010000446.1 GCA_025351555.1 Pseudomonadota bacterium
GGCCGTAGCCGTTGATGGCGACCTTGACGGACATGGGGACTCCTCGCGGAAGAAGGGGAAAAGGCAGGCGCGTATTGTACTAGACTGGCCGCCGGAGGCGCGTCATGCCCACAACCGTACAGTCGTTTTTCCATGCTGCCACGTCGACGTGGAGCCATATCGTGGCCGATCCGGCCACGCAAGTCGCCGCGATCATCGACCCGGTACTGGACTTCGATCCCGCCTCTGCGCGTCTGGGCAGAAGCCGCGCAGCAACTGCTCGCGCACACCCGGGAGCACGGCCTACGCGTGGAATGGATACTGGAAACGCATGCGCATGCCGATCATTTGAGCGCGGCGGACTGGCTGAAGCACAACCTCGGCGGGGTACCAATGATCGGTATTGGCGCAGGCATCGTCGCCGTGCAGCGGCATTTCCGCGACGTGTTCGCGCTCGGTGCCGATTTTGCCGTCGACGGTTCGCAGTTCGATCGCCTGTTCGACGACAACGAAAATTTCCGCATCGGCAGCCTTGACGTGCGCGTGCTCGCCACGCCGGGTCACACCAGCGACGGTGTCAGTTATCTGATCGGCGACGCGGTCTTTGTCGGCGATACGCTATTCGCGCCACAATGCGGCACCGGACGTTGCGACTTTCCCGGCGCCGATGCGGCGACGCAGTACCGCTCGATCCAGCGCCTATACGCACTGCCCGACGCAACGCGCGTGTTCCTGTGTCACGACTATCCTGCGGCGGGCATGGAACCGCAGGCGCAAACGATGATCGCGGCGGAGAAAACCGGCAACACGCAATTGAACGCCACGACAGCGGCGGCGTATTACATCGCCTTGCGCACGCGCCGCGACGCAACCCTGGCAGCGCCGCGGCTTTTGTATCCATCACTGCAAGTGAATATTTGTGCGGGACGATTGCCGCAACCTGATGCAACGGGGCGGATGTTCCTGCAGATTCCCGTGCATGTGGAGTTCTGATCCGAAGCAGCCCGGGCTGCATCAACCCAACGACTTCGCCGCCGCCATGACTTCCTCGACAGTAAAGCCAAAATATTTGAACAACGCCTCGGCAGGCGCGGAAGCGCCGAAGGTATCGATGCCGACGACATGGCCGTCGAGGCCAACGTATTTGCGCCAGCAATCGGTGACGCCGGCTTCGATGGCGACACGTTTGCGGCAGGCCGACGGCAGCACGCTTTCGCGATAAGCCATCGGCTGGCGATCGAACAGATTGGTGCACGGCATCGACACGACGCGCGCGGCGATGCCCTCTTTTTCCAGCGCGCGCATGGCATCCATGGCCAGTCCGACTTCCGAACCGGTAGCGATGAGAATGAGGTCGAATTTTCCGCCTGTCGGATCGGCGAGCACGTAGCCGCCGCACTCGATCAGCGCGAGTTGCGCCGGCGTGCGTGCCTGATGCGCCAGATTCTGGCGCGAGAACACCAGGCACGACGGGCCTTCACGTCGTTCGATCGCCGCCTTCCACGCCACCGCGCTTTCCACCGCATCGCAGGGACGCCAGACCATGTTCTTCGGAATCAGGCGCAGGCTGGCCAGATGCTCGATCGGTTGATGCGTGGGGCCATCTTCGCCGAGGCCGATCGAATCGTGGGTGTAGACATGGATCGCATGCGCGGGAATCAGTGCGGACATGCGCACCGCGTTGCGCGCGTAGTCCGAGAAAACCAGGAAGGTCGCATCGTAGGGAATGAAACCGCCGTGCAGCGCCAGACCATTGCTGATCGCGCTCATGCCGAATTCGCGCACGCCGTAATAGATGTAGTTTGCGTTTGCGTCGGACGAATTCACATCCTTCGATCCTTTCCAGATCGTCAGGTTAGATCCGGCCAGATCGGCCGAACCGCCGATCAGTTCAGGCAGCAGCGGGCCAAACGCATCCAGTGCCATCTGCGATGCCTTGCGTGAGGCGACAACCGGACCGTCGGCTTGCAACTTGGCGATATAGGTATTTGCTGCCATAGAGAAATCCACTGGCAGATCGCCAGCCACGCGGCGGCCGAATTCAGCAGCGAGATCCGGCTGTGCAGTTTCATACTTTGCGAACAAGGCATTCCATGCGCTCTCGTGTTCGCTGCCCTTGTTGCGCGCGTCC
>JANXVS010000474.1 GCA_025351555.1 Pseudomonadota bacterium
TGAATCGCAACGCCCGCGGAAAATCCCATCCTTGACCAAATACGACTCAATCAGTCAATAATCCACAACACCCGTTTCATACCTCACCAGGGGGTGGCCGGCATGCGTCGGAATGACCGGCCGGCATGATCGGAATACTCAGATCAGTATACAAATCCACACTGCTCCCGCCGGCGCGGCGCATCGCCGCCCGCAATCGGCCATATCTGAACGCCAATGCGCCGCATCTGCGGCCGCACACTGGCCGAACCCGATGTTTTACTGATATCGCGCGAAAGCTTGAAAGCGCGACCAGTCAATCCACTCTGCCTCGGGGGCCCGTCATGTCTGACCGTACGAAATTGTTCTTCGCGCGCACTGCGCGCGTCTTGTTCCGCAAAACTACCATCGCGTTGGCTGTACTGGTTGGCGGCGGCTACGCGCTGGCTACGCATCCGCCGATCGAGAGTGTCGGTCGCGGCGAGGTGGGAATTCGCCTCAATCGATTCAGCGGTGCGACAACGCAAAGCCGCGAAGGCGCCGTGCTGATCATTCCCGGGCTGCATGAGCTGCGTCGCTACTCGCTGCAGGATCAAACCTATCACCCGGTGCGCAGCAGCAAGGCGGATGGCGAAGCGCCATTTCAGTCGGCCGAGGGTCTGTCGCTCGGCGTGGACCTGACGATCCGCTACGCGCTGGATCCGGTCAAGCTCACGGCCGTGGCGAAAAATCTGCCAGACGACATCACCACCGAAGTGGTGGAGCCGGTAGTGCAAGGCGTGATCTACAAGGTGTTTACCCGCTACACCGTACGCGAGATTTTTTCGACCAAGCGCCAAGAGCTGCAGGATGTGATCGAAGCGGACCTGAAACCGCTGCTCGCTGCAGACGGCATCGTGTTGCGCAGTGTGATGATGGGCAATGTCGATCTGCCCGCGGACTACCGCGCCGGCATGGACAAGCTGCTCGCGGTTGAGTTGGAAACCGAAAAGATGCAGTACACGCTGCAGCTGAAAGAAAAACAAGTCAAGGAAGCCGAACTGCAAGCGGACGCCGCGAAAGTGACCCGCGAAAAAAATGCCGAAGCGGCGGCGAATGAAACGATCATCGCGGCCAAGGCACAAGAAGAAGCGATGAAGCATGTGTTGCCGTTCAAACAAAAGCAGATCGAACAACGCAAACTCGAAGCCGAAGCCGATAAAGGCTCGCGCATAAAAATCGCCGAGGGAACTGCCGAAGCGCGGCGCATCGAGGCCGCCGGCGAAGCCGATTCACGCCACAAGCTGGCCGATGCCGAAGCCTATCGAATGGAACTGGTCGGCAAGGTTGCGAGCACGCAGATGGAGCGCGATGGCGAGCTGATCAGCAAGCATCCCTTGCTGATTCAGAAAACGCTGGCGGATAAGTTGTCGGACAAGATCTCGGTGATCATCGCGCCGCCGCCGGCCGATGGCGGCTTTATCGGCGCGGCCCTGCTCGGCGGCGGCCAACATGCACGCGACGGCAAAACTGTCGCCGCGGCGGAGACCGAACAATGAAAGCTCTCTGCACGCTGACTGCATTGTTCTGCTTGATCGTGGCGCCAGTTGCGGCCGCCGACACGGTCGCCACGGTGATCGTGACCCAGGATCAAGCGCCGCTGCGCGCGTCCGCGCGCGATTCCGCCCAGCAGCAGGCCGTGTTGTGGCAGGGCGATATGCTGGAGGTGCGTGGCCGGCGCACAGACTTCCTGCAGGTGTACGACCATCGCCGCGAACGCGCCGGCTACATACGCGCCGCGCAGGTCCGCGCCCTGCCGTTGGAAGCGAACGGTGCGGCAGACTTGCTCGCCGTCGTGCGCTTTCTGCGCGATACGCCGGGAGCCGAAGCCCTCGGCATCGGCTATGCGGCGGCGTATCTGAAGGCCGCGCCCGCCACGGCGATTGGCGCCGAGCCGTTCGACGCACTCGGCACGATGGCCGAGCGCCTGGCACGCCGCGCTTCTTCGCGACATGCCAAGGCCGACGATGCCGTGATCGCAGCGCACCTGGAAGTCGCTGCAAGCTACGGCGTCGTCATCACGAGCTTCGAGCGTGATGGCCGCATGCAGTTGTGCTACGACGGCGAAGCGTTTCGCCGCGTGCTCGCCCTCAAATCATCGGACGAGGAAAAAGCGCGCGCGGCGCTGGCGCTGACGCGGCCGGAATGCATCGATCCGAACCTGACGCCGGTCAATCGCGCCAGCATGGATAACTGGCGTGCCGATGTACTCGAGCGCGCGCCGCGCACGAATCTGCCCGCGCATCTGAAGAACCGTTTGCGCCTGCGCAGCGCCAGTGTCTGGGCCAGCATCGCGTTTGAACGCGTGCGCTGCGGCGAACCGGCGCAGGAAGCGGCAAATCTTGCCGTGCAGGAATTGGCCGATGTCGACAAGATCAATCTGGCCGAAGACGACGCGAGCGCCTATCGCGAAGCGGCGGTGCGCGTCGGCGCATCGCGCTGGGCGGCCGAACCGGCGCGGCCGCCGGCGGTCGGACTCGGCATCGTCACCCGTCCCGGCCAGACGGGCCAGACCTGCGTTAAACTGATCGACAAGAAACACGATCTGGCGGCGCCGCTGCTGCAGCGTTGCACCTACGCGATTGTCTGGACCAACTCGGTGACGACAAATGCACGCGGCACCGCGCTCGCGCTGGCGGTGCAGCCG
>JANXVS010000507.1 GCA_025351555.1 Pseudomonadota bacterium
AAGCTCGAAGTGAACGAAGCAGCGCTCGCCGCCGACCTCGACGCGGCATGGGAAGTGCTCGCCGAACCCGTGCAGACGGTCATGCGTCGCTATGGTTTGCCGAATCCGTACGAACAACTCAAGGCGCTCACGCGCGGGCAAGGCATCGATGCGGAAGCGATGCGCGCGTTCATCGCAACGCTCGATCTTCCGGAAGATGCGAAGCAGCGCCTGCTGGAACTCACGCCGGGGACTTACACCGGCTTGGCCAGCAAGCTCGCCAGCGGCATCTGAGGCCTGCGCAACGCCTAGCTAACGCAGCCCCATTCCCGCATCATCGCTGCAAATTCGCCAAGGGGAGCGGGTTTGATGGCGTCAACGTCGTTCATCGCCGAACTCAAGCGCCGCAACGTGCGATACGTCGCGATCGACAAGTTGGATACACTCGATAGAGCATCCCACCGAGTGCGCTCTGGATGATCGAGATTCCCGGCTACACCTTGCTGCGCCAGCTCGGTCACGGCGGCATGGGCACGGTGCATTTGGCCGTGCAGCAATCGCTGGGGCGCGAAGTCGCGTTGAAGATCTTATCGGAGACGTTTACGCAGGGCGATACGACCAGCGAGCGTTTCCTGCGCGAAGCGCGCACCGCAGCCAACCTGCACCACCCGCACATCGTCCCCATCCACGATTTCGGCGTGCACGCTGGAATCGCCTACATCGCAATGGAATTCGAACCTGGCGGCACGGTGTCGCCCGGCGCTGGCCAACCATGCGATCCCGACGAGACACTGCGCATCGTCCGCGACATCGCCATTGCGCTCGACTACGCTCATGGCAAGGGCGTGGTGCACCGCGACGTCAAGCCGGAAAACATCCTGCGCCGCACCGACGGCTCATGCATGCTGTCGGACTTCGGCATCGCCCGCGCGATCGAGGCTGAGACGCTCCTGACCCGCGAAGGCACCAGCATCGGCACGCCGCACTACATGAGTCCGGAGCAATTGCGCGGTGAGAAGGTCGATGGCCGCGCCGACCTGTACAGCCTGGGCGTGGTGCTTTATCAGTTGCTGACTGGCGGCGTGCCGTATTCGGGCAGCGACGGCTGGGCCATCGGCATGCAGCATCTGACGGCGAACATTCCGCGTTTGCCGCAAACCTTGGCGCGATTGCAGCCCTTGCTCGACGGCTTGATGGCGAAGAGCGCTGCGGCACGTCCGCAAACCGGCGCAGAAGTCGTGCGCCGGATCGATGCGCTCCGATCGGAGCAAACCCCGGCGATGATGACCACGCCGCTGACCCCGACGCCGCTGCCGCTGCCGCCAGCGCATGGTCACTACCGCCGGTGGCTGATAGTCGCCACTGCGACGGTGGCAGTTGCACTGGCGTATCTGGCTTTCGACAAGTTCGTACTCGCGCCGCAGCGAATGGCGCAGGCTGTCCGGTCTTCGGTGCAAGCAATTGCCAAGGCAAGCGCGATGAAATCGATCGCCGTGCTGCCGTTCGAGAACCTTAGCGAAGACAAGACCAATGCCTATTTCGCGACCGGCATGCAGGACGAAATCCTCACCCGCCTTGCCGGTATCCACGATCTCAAAGTAATTTCGCGCACCTCGACTGAGCAATACGCCAGCCATCCGCCGAACCTGAAGATCGTCGCCGAACAACTCGGTGTGGCGACCGTGCTCGAAGGCAGTGTGCAGAAAGTCGACGGCAAAGTGCGCATCAACCTGCAATTGATCGATGCGCACACCGACACACATCTGTGGGCGCAGAACTACGATCGCGATCTCAAGGACGTGTTCGCGGTGCAGAGCGACGTTGCGGAAAAGGTCGCCGATGCCTTGAAGGCCCAGTTGCTGCCGGCGGAGTCCGCGCGCATCGCCAACGTGCCGACGCAGGATCCGGAAGCCTACGATCTGTATCTGCGTGCCGGCAGCCACGCCAATCGTGCGTTCGACCAGGACGCTCTTGTCCTTGCAGAAATGCCCCAGGCGATCGTGTTGTACCAGCAAGTGTTGGAGCGGGATCCACACTTCGCGCTTGCGGCAAGCGCACTCGCAACGGCGCATATATATATGTACTGGTATGCGTCCGACCACGCCGCTGCGCATCTGGTAGCGGCCAGGACAGCCGCAGAACATGCGCTGGCCTTGCAGCCGAATCTCGGCGAAGGCCATTTGGCATTGGCCCTCTATTACTACTGGGGACATCGCGATTATGCACAGGCGCTGCAGCAGCTCGATCTGGCTCGGCGCATGCTGCCCAACAATGCAAGCCTCGAACTCGTTTCCGCGTCCATCGCACGTCGCCAAGGCCATTGGGACGATGCGATCGCCGGCTATCAGCGTGCCATGGTGCTCGGTCCACGCAGTTCGCAATACCCCGGCCAGCTCGGGCAGACGTATCAGGTCTTGCGCCGCTATGCGCTGGCCGAACAGGTGTATGCCGAGGCAGCGACATTGACCGAGGATGCGGCGGACGAACGTGTCCGTTATGCGTTGAACGACGTGATCTGGAAAGGCGACCTGACCACGCTGCGTTCTGCGCTGGGCGCACTGCATTCCAGCGACGACGGCTACGCTGGAAACGCAATCAATATCTACCACATGGGCTGGTGGACGCGCGATTACCAGGCCGCAGCCAAAACGGCTGAAACAAGCAGCACGGTCTATTGGATCGATCGCAGCAACGTCATCTTGCCAGCGCGCCTCTATCTGGCATGGGCGTACGAAGCACTCGGCGAACACGAGAAAGCTACGGCGCTCCATACCAGCCTGAAAGATCAGGCGCAGACCGCGCTGGTCGAACAACCTGACGATCCGAATCTCCATCTGACGCTCGCTTTCGCCGATGCCGGTCTCGGACTTAAGCAAGATGCACTGAGCGAAGGACAGAAGGTGGCCGCGTTGATGCCGGTCAGCAAGGATGCGCTCAGTGGCCCCGACTATCTTGTGTTTCTCGCACAGCTCCAGGTACGTCTGGGCAACAACGACTCTGCGCTCGACTTGCTCGAGCAGTTATCCGCAATACCCGCCGGCCACGTCCTCTCGCCGGCTTTGTTGAAACTCGACCCTGTCTGGGATCCGCTGCGCAAGGATCCACGCTTCCAGAAGCTGATCGCCGATGCCGAGGCGGCCCACGTGAAAATCCGTCCATGAACAAACCCTCGTTCTTCGCCGAACTCAGGCGCCGCAACGTGCTGCGCGCCGCCGCGTTCTACGCGGCGAGCGCGTGGCTCCTGGTGCAGGTCGCGACGCAGGTGTTTCCGTTCTTCCATGTCGCCGAATGGGTAGTGCGCTGGATCGTGATCGCGGCGGCGATCGGCTTTCCGTTCGCGATGGCGTTCTCGTGGTTCTACGAATGGACGCCGCAGGGGATCGTGCGCGAGAGCGAGGTCGCGCCTGACGCTTCGGTCACGCGCGAGACCGGCAAGAAACTCGACCGATGGATCATCGCGGTGCTTTCGTTTGCAGTCGTGCTGCTGCTGGCCGACAAGTTCGTGCTGCACAAGGACGCCGGCGTCGCGCTCGACAAATCCGTCGCGGTGCTGCCGCTGGTCAACGAGAGCGGCGATCCGCAGCAGGACTATTTCTCCGATGGCCTGTCCGAGGAACTGATCTCTGCGATCGCGCAGGTGCGCGACATCAAGGTGATCGGGCGCAATTCGTCGTTCCAGTTCCGCGGCAAACAACAAGACGACACCGCATCCATCGGCGCGAAGCTCGGCGTGGCGACGCTGCTGGAAGGCACGGTGCGCAAGCAAGGCAACCAGGTGCGCATCGTCGCGTCGCTGATTAGGGCGTCCGACGGCAGCGCGCTGTGGTCGCAGACCTACGATCGCGAATTGAAGGACGTGTTCGCGGTGCAGAGCGAGATCGCGACAGCGGTTGCAGGCGCATTGAAGACGACCCTGCTCGGCAAGCCCATCGAGGCCGTCGACAGGCCACCGAGCGGCAATCTCGATGCCTACGAAGCCCTGCTGCAGGGCCGCAAATATGCCGAGCGTCGCAATCGCGCGGACTACCTCAAGGCCGTGGACTTCTACCAGCAGGCGATCGCGCTCGATCCCGATTACGCGATGGCTTACGCCCGGCTCGCTATCGCCCAGCAATGGTTCATCGACTGGGTGGCGAATGGCGAAGAACGCAAGGCGACCACACCGCTTGCGCGCGCCAACGCAAACAAGGCGATCGCATTGAATCCGCAGTCGGCAGTTGCGCTCGGGGCGCTCGGCATCAACCAGGCTTGGTCCGATTTCGATATTCCCGCAGCAGAGGCGACGCTGAAAAAAGCCGTCGCGCTCGATCCGACCAACGCCGAAACCCTGTACCAGTTGGCGGACGTCACCGGCTGTCTCGGTCGGCTCGACGAATCCGTCGCGATGATGCGCAAGGTGCTGGCGATGGAGCCACTGAATGCGTCGTTTCATTTCTATACCGGCCAATTCCTGCTGGCGCTCGGCCGGCTCGATGAAGCCGAAGCGGAATTGAAG
>JANXVS010000509.1 GCA_025351555.1 Pseudomonadota bacterium
CGATTGCGCACGTCGATGCCGACGGCCAAGCGTTGCGAGCGGCCCGGTTGCGCCTGCGCGACGGCTTCGACGAACGCCGGCAGAAGCGCGCTCGGCAAATTGTCGACGCAGTAGTAGTCCAGATCCTCCAGCGTGCGCAGGGCGATGGTCTTGCCCGAGCCCGACAGGCCGCTGACGACGATCAGGCGGTTCGGCGGCGCATTGTGCACAATGGGATTTTCCACCGTAGAAGTCATCTCATGCACGTAGCGAGCGAAGGCGGGTTGTGTGTGGACGGCGCGCAGGAACCGGAGTGTACTCAAATGTACATGAGGATTCCGAGCACCGGCCGCGCGCAACCTGCCGAGCGCAGTAGTGCATGAGATGACTTCCTACCATGGCGCTTGCCGCCGCATCTGGTGGGCTTGCCTGTCCAGAAACGTCTGCGCCGGGTCGATGCCCTTGGTCTTGAGCACATGGTTGCGCACCGCGGCCTCGACCAGCACGGCCAGGTTGCGGCCGGGCGCGACTGGAATCGTGGTCTGCGGAATCTTGGTGTCGAGCACTTCGCGGTAGCTGTTGGCGCCGTAGATGCGTTCGAGTCCGCCCTGTTCGATGGGTTGTTCGCGCGGCAAGATCTGCAGATGCACGATCAGACGCAGGTATTTGGACGGCTTTACCGCCGTATGCCCGAACATCTCGCGCACGTTGAGTATCCCCAAGCCGCGTACTTCGAGCAGATCCTGGAGCATTTCCGGACACGAACCGTCGATCACGTCCGGCGCGATCTGGGTGAATTCCGGCGCGTCATCGGCGACCAGGCGATGGCCGCGCGTGATCAGCTCCAGCGCCAGTTCGCTCTTGCCGGAACCGGATTCCCCGGTGATCAGCACGCCGATCGAATATACTTCCATGAGCACGCCGTGCAGGGTCACGCGGCGCGCGAGCATCCGCGCCAGATGGTATTGCATGTAGGTCAAAAGCTCGTGCCCGCGCAGGGCGCTCAGCCAGATCGGCGTGCCGGTTTCATTCGCAGCGTCGCGCAGGTCGGCGGGCACGGGTTGGTCCTTGGTCACGACCAGCGCCGTCGGCTGAAAGCCCATGATCTTCTCGATCATCTCCCAGCGCTGGCGCGAATCCAGACCATCGAGCCAGGCCAGTTCCTCGGTGCCGATGATCTGGATCTTGTTCGGGTAAATGGTGTTCAGATACCCGGCCAGCGACGGCCGGCGCGATTGCTTTTCCGCCGGCACGATAGCGCGCGATTCGCCACGCTGTCCGGCTACCCAGCGCAGCGCGAGGCGGGTGCTGACTTTATCGAACAGTTCGCGGGCGGTCAGACGTTCCATTGAGCAGGCTCACATTTCCCTGCAATCTGGCAGGAATGACGGCATTTTGCCAGTTTCCCATGACGCCGTAATCCCGGATCATCGCGATTGTTCGGGTATGATGCCGCCGCTTTTGCCTTCGTGGAAAAAAACAATGAAGAATCTCATCGTCGCCATGGCAGTCATCGGGTTGGTGGCCTGTGCCAGGAATATGGACTCTGGAAGTGCCCTTGCGGTCGTCAATGGCGGTTTTGAGCAGGCGTCCAGCGACGGCAGCATTCCGGGGTGGACGACCGAGCAGCATGCCGGGCCGGTGTCCTATGAGATGGTAGTCGACGACCAAGGCACCTATGCCGATCATGGCAGCTTCCGCATGACGCGGAGTCACGATGAGGTCTATGGCGCGCTCACCCAGGACATTGTCGTGGACAAGGCGGGTGGCGTGGTTGAACTTTCCGCGATGCTCAGGAGCCGCGACGTCGGTCCCAAAGGCTGGGGATTGATGATATCGATCCCGCGCTTGCGCGAGTTTTCACCCAAGCTCACCGGCACCAGCGACTGGCAACGCGTGACGGTGCGCGCGACGTTGCCGCCGGGCACGAGCAGCGTGACGATCGGCGTCATCTTGCTCGATGGCGGCAGCGGCTGGATGGATGATGTTCAAGTGAAAGCGATCGCGCGCTAGCAGCGCGCAATCGCTGCGGGTCAATCGCTAGCCCAGACGCGCCTCGCGCCCGTCGACGGCATGGTGATCGGTGAGTTTTTCCTTGTGCTTCTTGACCTGGCGGTCGAGGCGGTCGGCCAGCGCGTCAATGGCGGCATACATGTCGGCGGCCTGGGCGTCAGCATGGATTGTCTTGTTGGAGGCGCAATGCAAGGTGGCTTCGGCCTTGTGCAGCAGCTTTTCCACGCTCAGGGTAACGGTGACGTCGTGCAGATGCTCGAAGTGGCGGACGATGCGGTCGAACTTGCCGGAAACGTAATCGTGCAGGGCGGGGGTGATGGCAACCTGGTGACCGCTGACATTGATCTGCATGGCTATTTCCTCTTGATGGTACCGATTCTTTGCGATGGTCCGCGGGCGCGGCGGGTTGCCGTGACGCGTACGCATCCTTTTTTGACCGACGAATCCATGACTGGTTCCGGTAGGACGCTCCTTTCAGCCGAGTCGGCTGCGATCGTTGGATGAAGGAATGTTCAGCGCTTCGCGATACTTGGCTACGGTACGCCTGGCAACTTCGATGCCGCGCTTGTTCAATTCGGCGGCCAAGGCCTGATCCGACATCGGCCGGGCGTGTACTTCCTCACCGATCAGTTTGCGGATCATGGCCTGGATCGCGGTGGCCGACGCTGCGCCGCCATCGACCGTAGATACGCCGGAGGAGAAGAAATACTTGAACTCGAACGTACCGCGCGGTGTGTGCAGATATTTGCGTGTGGTCACGCGCGACACCGTGGATTCGTGCATGCTGATTTCCTCGGCGATGTCGCGCAGCACCATCGGGCGCATCGCTTCGGCGCCGAAATCCAGAAATCCACTTTGTGCACGCACGATCGCGGTGGCGACCTTGAGCATGGTGTCGGCGCGTGTTTGCAGGCTCTTGATCAGCCAGCGCGCCTCCTGCAATTGGCCGCGCAAATAGTTGGCGTCGTCGCGCCGCGCGCGTGCGATCAGGCCACTGTAATGCTGGTTGATCGCCAGTTTCGGTTGGCAGTTTGGACTCAACGATACGATCCAGCGGCCGCCGTGTTTGTGTGCGTACGCGTCGGGCGAGACGAACTGGGTCTTGCCGGGATTGATCTGCGCGCCGGGCTTCGGATCGAGCGAGCGGATCAGCGCGATCGCCGCATCCAGATCTTCGGCGTCGGTGTGCAAGAGCTTGCACAGGCGCGCGCGGTCGTTGCGCGCAAGCGCTTCCAGGTGCTCGTTGACCAGCGCGCGAGCAGTGACGCAGCCGGGCGTTGCCGGATCAAACGCGTCCAGCTGCACGCGCAGGCATTCGCTCAAGCAACGGCTGGCAATGCCGATCGGATCGAAATGTTGAACGCGGTGGCGCATCGCTTCGACTTCATCCACTTCGACATGGTGGATATCGACCAGATTGGCCTGCAGCACCTCGTTGCTTTCGTGCAGGTAGCCGTCGTCGTCGATCGCCTCGATGATCGTGGCGCCGATGGCGCGATCGCGCGGCGACAGATGCGTGAGGTTGAGCTGCCACAGCAGGTGGTCGCGCAGATCCTCGATCTCCTGATCCTGCGATTCCATGCCGTCGACGTCGTCCGGCACAGGGCCGCCGCCGTAGTCGCTGCGTTCCAGGCCCATATCCATCGGCTCGTCGTAAGGCAGCTCCTCGTGTGATTCACCCGGCGCGTCGTCATTGCCGCCGGCAGTTTCTTTCGCTGCAGCATCGGCCGAACCGTTGACCGAGCCGTTGATCTGGATCGGCATCTCGCCGTCGTTTTCGCCGTCGCCGTCCTGATCGTTGGGCTCGGCCAACTCCAGCAGCGGATTGGATTCCAATGCCTCGCGCAGTTCCGTCTCCAGCTCAACGCTGGATAATTGCAGCAAGCGGATCGCTTGCTGCAACTGGGGCGTCAGCGCCAACTGCTGGCTCAGACGCAAATGTAAGGCTGGCTTCAC
>JANXVS010000542.1 GCA_025351555.1 Pseudomonadota bacterium
GCCGCCTTGCGCGCATCGGCGTTCGGATCGAAGCCTGTGACTTTGTGCCCGCCACGCACCAGTCGTTCCGCCATATTGGCGCCCATGCGTCCCAGACCGATCATGCCGAGTTTCATTTCATCTCCTCAGGTTGTGGTTACCGCGCCAGCCAGCGAGACAATCGCGACCGCACTCGTGCGGTCAGGCGCGTACGGTTGTAGGCATCGGCGGCCTTTTCGATCGCTTCGGCCTGAATCTGGGTCCGATCCTGCTGATGGTGGAGAATCATCGCAGCGGCATGCCGTGGGAGTTGATGCGCGGTTGCCGCTGGATCGTCAACGGATTGCAACGCGCGGGTTTTACCGGTGGCTGGTTGAACACTCACGCCAAACCCGGGTTGTAATTGAATGCCGATGTGACGCGCCGGATTCGCGTACGCAAAGGTGTCATGGATTTTCTGCCAAGGAGTAAACGTCATGGAATTGGGCATGGTAGGTCTGGGGCGCATGGGCGCCAATATGGCGGAACGGCTGCTGCGCGGCGGACACAAAATCACTGGCTTCGATCCGAACGCCGATGCGCGCAAGGCGGCGCAGGGCAGGGGCATCGCCCCGACGGATTCGCTGCAGGCGCTGGTCGAGGCGCTGCCGGCACCGCGCGTCGTTTGGCTGATGGTGCCGTCCGGCAAGATCACGGATGACTCGGTCGACGCGCTGCTGCTCCTGCTGGCCGCTGGCGATACCGTGATCGACGGCGGTAATTCAAATTACAAGGATACGTTGCGCCGGGCGAAACTCTACGCCGATAAAGGTCTGGGGTATGTCGACTCCGGCACCAGCGGCGGCGTGTGGGGGCTGAAAGAAGGCTACAGCATGATGATTGGCGGCGACGAGAAAACCGTCGCGGCGCTGCGGCCGATTTTCGAGACCCTCGCACCGGGCAAGGATCAAGGCTGGGGGCGCGTCGGTCCGGTCGGCTCCGGCCACTTCACCAAGATGGTTCACAACGGTATCGAGTATGGCTTGATGCAAGCCTATGCCGAAGGTTTCTCCATCCTCGAACACAAGAAAGATTTCGCGCTCGACCTGAGCCAGATCGCTGAAATCTGGCGCTATGGCAGCGTGGTGCGATCGTGGTTGCTGGATCTGACGGCCGATGCCCTGAAAAAAAATCCGACAATGGCCGGCATCGCGCCTTACGTTGTCGATTCCGGCGAGGGTCGCTGGACGGTGGCCGAGGCGATCGATCTGGATGTGCCGGCGCCAGTGATCACGTTGTCGTTGATCGAACGGCTGCGTTCGCGCGATAACGAGTCGTTCTCCGACAAACTGCTGTCAGCCATGCGCAACGAGTTCGGTGGCCACGAGATCAAGAAGGAATGAGTACGCCGGATGCCAGTGCTGCTGCCGTGCGCTGGCACGGCGTCGCCGACGCCGCAGCTTTGCGCGATGCGGCTTGTCGTCGCGTTCTGGATGCCGCCACCGCTGCCATCGCGCATCGCGGTGAATTTCTAATCGTGCTCGCCGGCGGTAACACGCCGCGCGACGTTTACGCAATGCTGCGTGCCGCCGACACCGACTGGTCGCGCTGGCACATTTATTTCGGCGATGAGCGTTGCCTCCCTAGCGATGACCTCGAACGCAACAGCCAGATGGCTGCCGATGCCTGGCTCGATCATGTACCGATTCCACGAGACTGCATCCATGCGATTCCCGCCGAACTCGGCGCGCAGCAAGCAGCGCAGATTTATTCGGAAACGCTACGCGAAGTCGGCGACTTCGATCTGGTGCTGCTCGGCCTCGGCGAGGACGGCCACACCGCCAGCCTGTTTCCCGGTCACGAATGGGGTGTCGCGGTGGATTCGCCCGACGCTCTGGCGGTGTTCGATGCGCCCAAGCCGCCAGCGCAGCGCATCTCTCTGAGTGCCGCGCGCTTGGGCCGCGCGCGTGCGGTGCTGTTTCTGGTGACAGGCGAATCCAAACGCGATGCGGTGGCGCAGTGGCGCTCGGGTGCGGACATTCCCGCACGCGCCATTCAGCCGCAGGCCGGAGTCGATGTGCTGGTGGAGTCCGGGTTGTTGGAAAAATAGGATGGGCGGTTTATACCCTGGTCCGCACCCGCAACATCGGTGCAACAAGACCGTTTACAGAAATGCAGTCTGGCAACGTTGAGCACCGCATCGAACGGACAAAGCAGCACCCGGCAACGAGGACAACACCCTGACCAGCGAACGCCTGAAAGCTCAAGGCAAGAGCATCA
>JANXVS010000562.1 GCA_025351555.1 Pseudomonadota bacterium
GTCGAGCTGTTTCTCAACAAACATTTGCCGCGCTGCGACTGTCCCAGGCCTGTACTACGCGTTCGCGGTGAGCTTCCGACTCCTTACTCGAGTTCTTGAAGTCCCTGTAATTATGTAGAGCACGCAGTCGCGCCGACGGCCAATTTGCGCGGCTGCCGACGCGTTACTGCACATAACTGGGAACTACACATAATGGCCGAAAGCGGGTATGCGCGAAGGTAATCCTGACGTGGCCACGGGGGGAGGCATTGCTCGAAGCAAACTTGAACGTCCGCATTGGCGGATTGTCGCTTTTGACCTGCTATGGCAAATTATACATCGATGTATAAAGGTGTATAAAACGTCAACGCAAGAGCGATTTGCGGCTAGTCCTTACAGCCCCAAGATTTTCTTCGTCGCCTCGTGGCCGACTGCAGCCGATCGCAACTGGTCGACCGCCGACGCTGGTCAGTCTCCACGGCATGAATTGATCAACCAATTGCCGCAACTGGTCAGTCAAATGACTGCCGCCACCTGCTCGCACTTGAGAATTTCTTCACCGTGGAAGTATCCGCGATCAGCGACCGCGTCCAGTTGTTCGACATCCATCGCGGCCTGCGCCTGCTTGGCCATCCCAGCAAGCTGGCTGCGGTCGCTACCGACGTTGGTTACCTCGTGCGCCACGATCAAATGGTGCTTGGCATCCACGGCCGTCTGTACGTTGTACCCCACCACGCCGCTGCCGCGGGTCTTCATCGATCGTGCGTCCGGATCCGTCAGCGATAGCTGTTGATCTGGCGCTTCCCGCATCCGTGTGTCCAGCGCTTTTAGACGCTCCATCTCCTGCTTAAGATGCGCGATCTTCTCTCGCAACTGCACGCCTTTGGCATCCGTATTCGAACGCTCCTGGCGATCTGCCGTGTCCAGCTGGCGCAGGTAGCCATCGATGCTTGCCTCCACTTCGGCAATGCGCCGCTTCATCTTCGCGTTGGTAAAGTTGCGATCCCGGTTGTTGACCGCCTTGAACTTGCTGCCGTCGATTGACACCAGCGCCAGCGAGAACAGCTGGAGCCGACGGCACAGCAGGATAAATTCGCGACACACCCGACGAATCGCCGCGCCATTGTCTTTGCGAAAATCCGCAATCGTCTTGAAGTCGGGGGTCAGTCGTCCGGTCAACCACATCAGCTCAACGTTGCGCTGGCTTTCGTGTTCAAGGCGGCGACTGGATTGAATGCGGTTAAGGTAACCGTAGATGTAAATCTTCAGCAGCGACGACGGACGATAGCCCGGCCTTCCGGTTGCCTCAGGCTCCACTCCTTCAAACCCCAGCTCGCCAAGATCCAGTTCGTCGACAAACGCTTCGATCACCCGGACCGGGTTGTCCTCGGCAACGTAGTCGTCGATGCAAGCCGGTAGTAACGTGCTCTGGGTTCGGTCCGCGCCCTCAATGAATCGCTTCATCGCAACTCCTGCCGAACCCGTTGCGGAAGTATACAATTTAATGCGTTTTCACACACCCTCGGCCGACTCCGGAAGCTGACGGTCCAAGAATCGTTGCCGAAAAGCTGACGCTGGCGCCGATCGGGATTGGGAGTCGCCCCCGTCCTGGCGGGAGCCATCTTGTCAACTTTCAACTGGTCCGAGAATCGCCGGGCAGGTCAGCGAGGATGGCCGATGCTTCCTCCAGCCACGATTCAGTTGTAATCCTCTTCCCGCTGATGCCTCACCGCCAGCACGACGATCTTGGCGGGCCCGGCGATTTCGTAGAGCAGGACGTAGCCGGTCGAACCGAACGGTACCAGCAATTCGCGGCGTAAGCCGTTGCCGCCGGCAGCCTTGCGGTAGATCAGCGGCGTTTGCGACAAATGCCCTTCGGTCGCCGCGACAATGGCATCGAGCGCGCGTTCGGCCAGTTGCAGGTCTTCGACAAATTGCGCATGTTCGAGCAGAAACTCGTACAGGCGCAGCAAGTCCTGGCTGGCGCCGGGCGTGAACTCGACGGCGTAGCTCATCGCCTGCGCGTGGACTTGGCCTTCAGTTGCTTGCGCTTGGCATCGAGCATGTCGCGTAATTCGCCAATGACTTGTTTGGCCGGATGCGAGGTACCAGTGCGCCGGTATTTCTGCCATGCGGCCTCGCCACGGGCAAGGAACTCGGCCTGCACGCGGCGGTATTCTACTGCGCTGCGCACCGTGGCCTCGACGAACTCGGACAGGGTTTCGCCCTTGCGCAGCACGGCCTCAAGGTCGGCTCTAAGTTCCGGCTGGACGCGTACTTGGGGAAGGATGGCGGTTTTCATGGCCATCATTGTGTTGCATTTGCGTTGCGTTTGCAAATGAGGAGAAAAAGGGGCAGGAGAAAAGGGGGCGAGAAAAGGGAACGGAGGTAATTAAAGTCGAGCTAATTACCTCCGTCCCCTTTTCCGCGATCATCCGCTCAAGGGCGAATGGCAAGGTTCACGTGAATGCAACATTGGTGGCGATTTCCTGCTGATCTACCGGATCGCGGACGAAGGCAAAACGGGACTCGTCGTGTTCGTCCGCGCCGGCACCCATACCGACTTGTTCGGCGCGTAAGACTGGCTGGCCTTGCGCGACCGAACTCGCCGTTCCGGCTTGTCCAATGTCGTATGTCTTGCTTCTCATGCTGCCCGTAAGGACGCCGGGCGCCTTCGTCAATGCGCCCGGCGCGGCCGGAATGTTCAAGCCTTCGCCCGTCATGGGCGCGCTGCACGCGGGCTGTTATCAGGACATGCTCAGGGCCGCAAGGGAAGCGGGCTTGCGGTGATGGGAATATTGCTCGACGTGCCGCACCAAGCCATGCCGGTCTCTCCTCGGACGTTCGTATGGACGTCTAGATGTCTAACTAAATTCGTTAGAAAACAAACCCCGCCGACGCACGATACATCTGCGCAGGCCGCTGCGCCCCGCGCACGAACGCGCCCGGCACCTTGACCAGATCGCGTGCACTTTTTAGCTGTCGCCGGAACGCACCCTTGTCGATGACGCGTCCCAAGATCGCCTCGCAAGCGCGCTGCACCTCAGTCAACGTAAAGCGCGCGGGTAGCAGGTGCAGCGGTAGGGCGCCGCGCTCAACCTTGTCGCGCAGTGCATGCAGCGCTTCGGCAAGCATTTGGCCATGATCGAAACCCAGTCGATGGCCGGGCCTTTCCGGATCCACCCACGCGATCGCTTCGGTCTTGCTGGCGGCGACGGCCGGAACCTGGTCGCTTGGCAACAAGGAGAAGAACAATGTGCTGACCGACCAGCCACGTGGGTCACGATCCGGACCGCTGTGGGTGGCGACCTGCTGCAAGTGCGGCAGGCGCAGCAGCGCCTTTGCCGCCAGCATGCGCAACGCGGCGTCCTCAAGACTCTTGTCAATCTCCGGCTTGATGATGCCCCCCGGCAGCGCCCAACCGCCCGGATCCGGCTTGTTGGCGCGCTGGATCAACAGCACGCGCAACTGCTGGTCAATCAGCGTAAACAGCGCCACGTCGGTGTTGACGATCGGGAACAGGAGTTTCTTCTCGGTCACTTAGTTGCACTCCGTCACTATCTTTGCTACAGTCTTCTTAGTGACATACTACCACTAAGGTGATTCATGAGCTACGACATCATCGGCGACATCCACGGCCACGCCAATGCGCTAACCGCCCTATTGCGCAAAATGGGCTACCGCGAACGCGACGGTGTCTGGAGGCATGCAGGCCGACAGGCGCTATTCATCGGCGACTTCATCGACCGCGGGCCGGGGCAGCTTGAGACCATACGCATCGTGCGCGGCATGGTCGAGGTCGGTACTGCGCTCGCAGTCATGGGCAATCACGAGTTCAACGCGATCGCGTGGAACACGGAAGATCCGCAGAAGCCCGGGCACTACCTACGGCCGCACAGCGACAAGAACCACCACCAGCACAAAGCGTTTCTGGCCGAGACCGCCGAGCAGCCCGCCCTGCGCCAGGCGATCCTGGATTGGTTCCTGACGCTCCCTCTATGGCTGGACTTGCCCGGACTTCGTGCGGTGCATGCCTGCTGGCACCCCACGTATATGGCCCAGCTCGCAACGAAGCTCCAGGTCGGCCAGCGGCTGGACTTGAAACTACTCGAGGCCGCGTGCCGGCGCGGTTCACAAGAGCATCGGGCAATCGAGGCAATCCTGAAGGGGCCCGAGGTGAAACTGCCGGATGGCCTGCAATTCCGGCAGGGCGACCAAATGCGCTGCGAGGCGCGCACGCGCTGGTGGGAAGCCAGCGCAGTCACGTTTCGCACGGCGGCGATCGTGGATCGCGCGACCGAACCGACGCTGCCCGACACGCCCGTCCCGGCAGATGTTCGCTTCGGCTACGACGGCGACAAGCCGGTTTTCGTTGGCCACTACTGGATGGATGGCGAGCCAAAACTGCTCACCCCTCGCGTGGCCTGCGTGGACTACAGCGCTGGCCGCGGCGAACCGCTCGTTGCCTACCGCTGGGACGGCGAGACGGACCTTGATGGAAGGAATTTCATCGCGGCGAAATGATTGTCGCGGCCCCTGAGACGGAAGGAAGGGAAGATCGCCGCTCTGGGACAACAAAATCAAGGGTTCCAAATGACGGTATCTGATCTCAAGTTGCGGCTGCTCAACCGCCTGCGCGCGGCAGGCAAGCCGGCCATCGCCGTGGGCATTGACCTGGGCACGACCAAGAGCTGCGTGGCCTACGCCAAGTACGATCCGAAGGAAAACACGCTGGACTGCGGTTGCGTTCCCTTTGAGCTCGCGGACGGAGTGCGCGGCGCGGCGCTGCCATCGGCGGTCGCGCTGCAGGGCGAGCGCCGCCTGTTCGGGGCGCAGGCGATGGCCTTGCGCAAGACGCGCGGCATGAAGGCCGAGTGTGACGCATATGCGCAAGTCGGTTTCCGGGCTGATGTCGGACCTGCGACCGGCGGGCCTGGACGATTTCGGCCTCGCACACGCGCTGCGCGAAGGCGCGATCCGCACCCTCCTCGAATCCGGTGGCATCCTCTACGACTTGCGCATCGACGATGACGGCGATCGCCTCGCCCGCCTCGGCGACGATGCACAAACCGCGCTCTATCGCATCGTGCAGGAGTTCGCCACGAACACGGTGCGTCACGCGCACGCGCAACGCCTGTGCGTACGCCTGCGCGCGCGAGGCGGCACGCATGACACGCGCGTGCTGCTCGCGTTGGCCGACGACGGTCGCGGATTCGACACCGATCAACGCGCCGCCGGAATCGGCATTGTCGGCATCCGCGACCGCGTGCTGGCGCTGGGCGGGAGGCTGCGGTTGCGCAGTGGATTGGGTGGGACGCTATTGTGGGTGCGGGCAAGGCTTCCCGCCGTCAGCGATACTTCAGATACGTGATTCGCCGAACTTCCTGGCCGCTTGTGTTCGTTACGCCGCCTTGTTTGCGACGAGAATCGGCTTCACCTTCGCCTTAAAGCGGCGCTGCGCGTGCCACATATCGTAGTCGGCCTGCATCAAGTGCCAGCGCCCAGGCGTCGTGTTGAGCGCCCGCGATAGACGCAAATCCATCTCGGGACTGATACCCGCCGCACCATTCAGAACCCGCGACAGCGCCACGCGCGTTACACCCAGCTTCTCGGCGGCCTCGGTTACGGTAATACCCTCCAGCCATTCGCGCAGAACTTCGCCGGGGTGCGGTGGATTGTGCATCGTAGTCATGGTGTTTGGCCTCAGTGGTAATCCTGGTAATCGACGAGTACTGCGTCGCCGCCATCGAACCTGAACGTCAACCGCCAGTGGCTATCAACCCACACGGCCCAATGACCGGTAAGCGTGCCTTTGAGCGGATGCAGTTTCCAGCCCGGGGCGGCCATATCGTGGGGAGCGCTTGATCGATTCAGCGCGAACAACTGCAACTTGAGCCGCTTGGCGTGTTTGGCCTGTATCCCGACCGTGCTGCCAGTCCGGTAGAAGGTTTCGATGCCCTTGTGTCGGAATGCGCGGATCATGCGTATAGCGTATAGCGTCTAGTTACACATTGCAATCGGCCACGGCTAACAGATCGCGTCGACCGCACTGGCCAGCGCAAGGTGGGGCGGGCGCTCAGCGCCTGAACTTGAACGGATCGAGCACAGCCATGCCGAAAGGCTTGAAGTCCTTGCCGTTGCGGGTGACGACGGTAAGGCCATGCAGCAATGCGTTCGCCGCGATCAGCGCGTCCTCGGAGTGATGGTCGGGTTTGCGGCGCAACAGTTTCGCCCATTGCCGGAACACGGCGGCATCGGCGGGCAGGATGGGAAAGCCGCGCGCCAATTCATCCAGCCAAGCTCAATTTCGTCGGCTTTGGCGGCATCCAGCTTGCGCGTGTTTTCGATGCCTGCCTGGATTTCGCCGATGCTGATAGCGCGCTCGCGCACGGCTTTGGGGTTGGACGGATGGCCCACCTAGAATCTTTCTTATTGACACGTCGTTCCCTCCGTCGTCACCATCGTGCGCAGGAAAGTTGACTTCAATCGGGGGGGGTCTATGTCTGTGCAATTCTGGATTCGTGGCCCGCAAGGCGGCGTCGTCGGGCCGTTTGACGCGCAGAAAATTCGCGAATTTGCCACGACCGGGCAACTCAAGCCCGACATGGACATCTCCAAGGACGGCGTGGCGTGGCAGAACGCAGGAAAGGTCACGGGGCTCTTTCCGCAATCCCAGCCCGTGCAGATCGACGATTTTTCGGCGGCGCCATCTGCTCCGCCCGCCTTTGCGCCTGCACCGCGCGTCAATCCTGCACCTCCCCCTGTCTATGCCAAGCCGGCGTTCGTCTGGGACGAGCACGGCAGGAATCTGTCGGAGGTGCATGTGTACGGCAATAGCAGCCAGTGGGTCGGACCCAACGGAATTACACTCGGGCAATCTGTCTCGGACGTAGAGCATGCGAACCACGGTGCGTTTGCGATTACCGGCTGGGGTTGGGATTACGGCGGTCGTGGCTACGACTGGCGTGGGGGCGCGCTCAGTCGGCAGGGGTGCCGAATCTTTGTAGATTTCGACGCTCGTGGCACTCCGCCCGATGGGGAAAGCGACTTCATGTCGGATAGTGCCGCCATTCGAAGTGCGAACGCGGTCGTACAAGGCGTCGGCCTTGCGCCGAATGAGTGACCTTGCCATGAGCGCGGAGTGGCATTACAGCAACGGCGGACAACAGCGCTTCGGTCCAGTGCCGGAAGATCAGCTTCGCGCGTTGATCGCGCAAGGGCGAGTGCGCTCCGAGCATCTTGTTTGGAAGAATGGCTTGGCGTCGTGGACGCGCGTTGATGCCAGCCAATTGCGTGCGGCTCTGCCTCGCGGTGGCGTGCCGACATCGCAAGCACAGGCGAGTCAACCGCACGCCCGTAGCTCCAATAGGCCGTGGATCGGCATTGCGATTGCCGCGGCAGTGCTGGTGGCGATCTCCATCACGGCCGCCATTGTCATTCCTTTGCTTGCCCGCAAGCCCGCTCCGCAAGCGGCCAGCCAGGTTCCGACGCAACCCGTCGGCGCGCCTATGTCCTCGAATTCATCGGCTGCGCCGCGACAGGCGCCCGTTTCGCTTTCCAATGGTGCGTCGACAGCTGGTGCAGGAGTGCTGAGAATCGAAAAGCGCTCCATTGTCGACAAGAACGACAAACTCGATATCGACGTCACCTATCCGCACACCGGCATCGCCGCGATCGACGATGAAATCGAGGCATGGGCGCGTGGTGAAGTCGAAAACATCCGCAAGGCGCATGCCGATCCGGATTCGCCGAAGGGTTCCGGCTGGAGTCTTGGGATCGGCTACACCGTTGAACGCAACGATGAAAAACTTGTTGCCTTCGTCTTTGGCGAATCGAGCTACACAGGCGGAGCCCACGGCGGCTCTCGGGATATCACCTTCAACTACCTGATGCCGGATGGCTACCGTGTTGACATCCCCCATATCCTGGACGCCAAAGGGCTGGCACTCGTGAGCGCATTGGCAATCGCCGATCTGAAGCGCCAAAGCCACGCGAACGACGACAGCCTTCCCGATGAGATGATCGAAAACGGAGCGGGGCCGGAATGGAAGAATTTCGCGACTTTTACTTGGCTGCCCGACGAACTGCACGTTTTCTTCGCACCGTATCAGGTTGGGCCGTATGCGTCGGGCCCGCAGGAAGTGCACATTCCGCTCGCGAAATTGCAGGGGCTGATTCGCGCGGATTGGCGTGCGCCGCCTCCACAACAAGTGCAAGCATCACTACAAGCGTCACCACAAAATCCAACTTCGCAGCCCACGGCAAATCCTTCACCGAGTTTTGACTGCACTAAAGCCGCGACCTTCATTGAGAAGGAAATCTGCCGCGATCCGACCCTGGCGAAGCTCGATTCCGCCTTGTCGCGAAACTGGACCGCGATGAACGCCGCAAATATCGGTAGTGCGAAGCGCGATTTGCTCGTCACGGAAAAAATCTGGCTGTCCTCGCGCGATCAATGTGTCGACAACGCCTGCCTGCGCACCGCTTACCGCAAACGCATCGACGCCATCTGCGATTACCCGGTGCTAGTGTAGTGCTTCATTCTGTTTGGAACTTAACCGGCGATTTGCGCGGATGACTTTCTGCAGGATGTCGTTGGCCTTGGCAGTCCAGATGAACGGTTTGGGGTTTTTGTTGTGGACCGCGACATAGTTTTTGATAGTCTTGATCAGATCCGGAACGTTGGGAAAGACGCCGCGGCGGAGTCGGTCAACGGTCAAGTCCCGGAAGAACCGCTCGACCAT
>JANXVS010000067.1 GCA_025351555.1 Pseudomonadota bacterium
CGTCATTGTGCGCGTTGCAAAGATTTTCTTGGCGGTATAACGCTTGCGTGATAATCAAGAGTTTCACGTCAATCGATGCATCGCCTAATGGCGTCAGACGCTTGGACCAATCGTCCTGCTGCTTGCGCGACGGGTCCCATCGCAGCGGCATAAGCAGTTGTGCGAAGTCATGCTTGTCGTCTGGCGATGGCCCTTCCCAGTCGTTGTAATAGCCCTCCGCGATGACGAATTGATGGCCTTCGTGTAAACCCATTGCCGCCGGGACTCTGTAATAGCCATTCGCGTCGGTCGTAGCGAGGGCACTACCGCTACATAACTTGTCTGCCGGGTGCGTGCCTTCCACCGGTAGCGGAATAGAAAATGGATGGTAGTACCAGAAAATATAGATCGTGGCGCCCGCGATCGGCTTTCCGGTTGCGGCGTCGGTAATGCGACCCGTCGAAGCGGCGGCAACAGTTCCCCAAAGCAGGAAGAGAAACGCGACAAGGTATCGCACGATAGTACTTCCTGAGCCGCAGGCCGGATTGCCGAATCGTAGTCCTTCATAGCAATTGCTGCTACTTCGATCGCAGACGTCGTTTGGTTGTGCAGACGCGCGGCTAGTAGGTGCGGGGAGTCACACGCAGATTGCCGCGACTGCAGTATAGCTGCCGTTCGCAAACTTCCGCTTCGGGTCGAAAGTTCCTGTTGCAACGCCATGCGTGCTTGTGATCACTTCAAATGATCGTGCCTCACGATCGTAGGAATCGTGATCATTCTCAACTTCGTAATCCAGATGAACTCACCGCAGGTCAACGGCTCGTCGTAGAGCATTCTCGATTCATGAAATCCTGTTCCTGCCAATTTTCCTTCGGACAAACCGAAAGATCGCCACGATCAGGGCAAGCACTCCCAATGAGATCACCGTGAGCAGCGCGTAAAGATGGTGTGCGAGAAAACGTGCGCTCCAATACAGTCCGCCGATCCGTTGCAGTTCGACCAGATCGGGTATCGCAATCGGCGTGATCTCCGGGCCCAACTGCATCGCTTGCGTACTCGTTGCCCTGAACGTCGGCCAGGTCGGCAGGCCCGGCCCGTTCGGATCGCCTGACTTGGCAAAGTTGGTCCAGTACGAGGACATGGAGGATGCGAGCTGGCGATCTTGCGCAGTCCACGGCAAGGCTTGTTGATCGAGGTGATCGAAGACGTAGGGCATCTCCATACCATGGCTTGCGCCCCAGCCGAAGTATTTGTCTCCGCTTCGATAGGGCGATTCTTGTGTGTAACGGTAAAGATAGGCGCGGCCACCTGCGCCGGCTTGCAGGCGGGCCCATTCCCACATGTCCCAGCCGAAACGCATTTCGCCCTCGAAGGCGACGAACGTCGCGCGCGCGTGCTCGTCGCTGGTTGCACTTGCAGGACCGGCTAGCGAGACGATCAAGCCGGGGAAATCGTTGCTGAGTCGCTTGTCGCGATTGGCGGCGGTGACCGCTGTGCCGTCGAGGAACAATCTGCCTTCGCTCGCATTCGAACCGATCAGCACAGCGACATCGTTCTGCTTTCCCTCAACGTACGCATCGTAGGGTGCGAGCGGCAACAAGTAGCCGTCGATGATCGCGTGCGGATTGAACCGTTTCCCGATGAGCTCCGTTGCCGGTATCGCGCGCAGCTGCTGCAATGTGCCTGCGCCGGCGTTGTCGGCAAACGCCTTGCCGCCAAGTTCTGCATCGGCCAGTTCGAAATCGGAGCCGAGCTCGACTGGCTCGAACAATCCTCCGCTCTCGCCGATCGCACGCTGGAACAGGTCCTTAGCCAACGGCGAAACCACCAGTTCGCTGATGGAGATCGAGCCGGAGGATTGACCGAACACGGTCACGCGCGTGGGATCGCCGCCGAACGCCGCGATGTTCCGTTGCACCCAGCGCAACGCGGCAAGTTGATCGAGCAGGCCGTAGTTTCCAGACACGTGCTGCGGAGATTCGCGACTGAGATCCGGATGTGCCAGAAACCCCAGCACACCGAGCCGATAGTTAGCCGTCACCAGGATCACGCCCTTGCGCGCCAGCATGTCGCCCGCATACAGCGGCGTGGACGCCGATCCGTTCATCAGGCCACCGCCGTAGATCCAGACCATCACCGGATAGGTGCGCGCGCTCGCCTGCTGTCGGTCCTCGGCGAGGGGCGGTAGCCAGATATTGAGGTACAGACAGTCCTCACTCATCGGCTCGGGCGGCGCGTCCTCCGGGTACGAACCGTGCTGCATGCATATCGGCGCAAACCTGTCGGCCGATCGGATGCCCGACCACGCGGCCGGGGCTTGCGGGGAGCGCCAACGCAAACGTCCGGTCGGCGGCGCGGCGAAGGGAACGCCCTTGAATACTCGGATGCCATTCTCCTGCACGCCTTCGAGCAAACCGCTTTCTATTGCGGTGGCGGCTGCCAATTCGGCCGACCAGAGACTGGCAAAGACGACAAAAATGGATACCATTCGATACTTCATCATCAACAACTTCACCGCTGCACTCCCAAACGACGGGGGCCGGAGTCTGCGTCAGATCCGTTCTGCGCGGACAGACCGATTCATCCCGTGCTGCGTCTGTTCGTCACATATGTGACGAACAGGTTCTTTGTGTGGACGAGCGGGGACAGGCATCGCAAACTCTCAGATCGTGGCCACCGGTATTGCCCTGGAAATTCGAGAACGTGTGCGGCTGCCGGGTTGGCTGGCGCCGCTGTTGTACGGGTTTGCCTACTGGCTGGCGTTCCTTCTGGTACTCGAGCCGGACAATGTCCTGCGCGCATCGCAACAGGGCCATGCTTTGCCAATTGGTCTCGAGGCGGCGCGCATTGTCGTAGCGGCATTGCTCGGAGCCGTGGCAACGCCAGTGCTGCTGCTGCTGACCGACCGCTTCCCCGTGGTCGGTGCGCATCGTTGGCGACACGCGGCGTTCCATCTGGCCGGCAATGTGTGCGTGGCCTTCGCGCTCATACTGGTCAGTTGTTTCCTCGCGGCGTGGGGGTTCGAAGGGCAACCCGCACCGTCGCTTGCCGAAGTGCGCAGTCAGCTCACTTCGAACTGGACTCTCCTGGTCTTTGCGCTTTCCGCATTCACCGCGATCGTCCACATGATCCGGTTCGTCCGGCACACGGATGCCCAGACAACCGGCGTAGCCGACGCTATGGCAGATGTCGCGGTGGCGGACGACGGGGAAGCAGACGCCGAACGTGTCGCGCGTATCGCGATCAAGACCGGAGGCCGTCTCCGGTTCGTACAACAGGCCAACATCGACTGGGTGGAAACGCAGGGAAACTACGTCGCGCTGCACGTTGGAGCGAACGTTCAACTTCTGCGCAAGACCTTGACCGAGTTTGAAGCCGAGCTCGAGGCGGACCGGTTCGTGCGTATACATCGCCGCATGATCATTGCCGTCGATCGCATCGATGAAATGAAGCCGCTGCCGAACGGCGATGCCGCGCTACGCCTGAAGGATGGTCAAGAGCTACGCGTAAGTCGCCGCTATCGCGAGGACGTGGTGCGAAGGTGGAGCAGGAGCTGAGCGCGGTCTGGCGCATGAGTGCCGTCGTCCAGACGCCGGGCGTGTGGTCCAGATCAGAAAGCTAATGTTAAGGATTGTTCGACGCCTGCCCGCGTGCGCTGAACTGTCCGAGCGCGGCGTCGTCGGATGGGCAGGTGTTGGA
>JANXVS010000585.1 GCA_025351555.1 Pseudomonadota bacterium
TCGCCGGTGCAGATCCGCGCGATGAAAGGCCGCCAGCCGCCGATTCGCATCATTGCCGCGGGAAAAGTATACCGCAGCGATTCGGACCAGACCCATACGCCGATGTTTCATCAGGTCGAGGGTCTGCTGGTGGACGAGACATCGAGTTTCGCGGACCTGAAAGGCACACTCGCAGAATTCGTGCGCGGGTTCTTCGAGCGCGATTTCGAAATGCGCTTCCGTCCCAGCTATTTTCCGTTCACCGAGCCTTCGGCGGAAGTGGATATCCGCTGGGATCGCGACGATGGCGCCGAGCGCTGGCTGGAAGTACTCGGTTGCGGCATGGTGCATCCGAATGTCTTGAAAAACTGCGGCATAGATGCGGAAAAGTATACCGGCTTTGCGTTTGGCCTTGGCGTCGAGCGGTTCGCCATGTTGCGCTACGGTGTCGATGATCTGCGTCAGTTCTTCGAGAACGACGTGCGCTTCCTGCGGCAGTTTGCCTGAGCGATGATGATCGATGAAATTCTCTGAGAACTGGCTGCGCGAATTCGTCAACCCGCCTGTCGATCGGGCGGAACTGTGCCAACGACTGACCATGGCGGGTCTGGAAGTCGAAGGCGTCGAACCGCTCGGTGCCGGACTCGACGGCGTCGTCGTTGCGGAAATAGTCGCATGCGAAACGCATCCGAACGCCGACAAATTGCGAGTCTGCAAGGTGTCTATCGGCTCGGGTGAGTCCTTGCAGATCGTTTGTGGCGCGCCGAATGCGCGGCCCGGACTGAAGACGCCGCTGGCGACGATCGGCGCAAGATTGCCGAACGGTGTAGAAATAGGAAAAGCCGCATTGCGCGGAGTCGAGTCGAGCGGCATGTTGTGTTCAGCGAAGGAACTTGGCATCGATACCGATGCGTCCGGTCTGATGGAACTACCCGCCGATGCGCCCGTCGGCAAGCCGCTCGCGGAATATCTTGGCCTGCCGGATGCCACGATCGAGTTGAAGCTGACTCCAAACCGTCCAGATTGCCTCGGCTTGCGTGGTCTGGCGGACGATGTCGCGGCGCTGTTCGGCGTTGCAGTAAACGGACCCCAGGCTGCGGCGGTGCCTGCTGTCATCACGACGCAGCGCGACGTGCGCTTGGATGCGGGCGCCGATTGTCCGCGTTATCTGGGCCGCGTAATTGAAGGCATTGATGCAACAGTGAAATCGCCGCTATGGCTGGCCGAGCGCTTGCGCCGCAGCGGCGTGCGTCCGATCAGCGCCGTGGTCGACGTCACCCAGTACGTGATGCTGGAACTGGGTCAGCCAATGCATGCTTATGATCGCGACACGCTGAGCGGAACAATCAGTGTTCGTCGCGCGCAGTCGGGCGAATCGCTCAAGTTGCTAGATGGCAACGATCACAAGCTTGATCCGGAATGTTTGGTGATCGTCGACGAAAAACGTGTGCTCGGTCTTGCCGGCATCATGGGCGGCTACGATTCGCGAGTTTCCGATACGACGCGAAATATTTTTCTCGAAGCCGCGCATTTCGCGCCCTCCGCGATTATGGGCCGTGCGCGCAAGTTTGGGCTGCATACCGATGCCTCGCACCGCTTCGAGCGCGGCGTCGATGCGGAATTGTCGCGCGTGGCGATCGAACGCGCAACCTCGCTGCTGATCGCGATTGCCGGTGGCAAACCGGGTCCGGTGATCGAAGCCGTGCTGCTGGACTATCTGCCACGACGCGCAACGGTGGGTCTGCGTCGCGCGCGCTTGCTGCGCGTGCTCGGCATGCGCGTGGCCGATACCGAAGTCGAACGCATCCTGCGCGCGCTCGGTATGCGCGTGGACACGATTGCCGATGGCTGGCAGGTCACGCCACCGTCGCGGCGGTTCGACATCGAGATCGAAGAAGACCTGATCGAGGAAGTGGTGCGCGTGCACGGCTACGAACGCGTGCCGACTCGCACACCGAGTGGCGAACTGCGTCTGGGCATGCGTAGCGAGGCCGAAGTCGCGCCGGCCCGATTGCGTGCGCAACTCGCCGCACGCGGCTATCGCGAGGCAATCTGCTACAGCTTTGTTGCGCGCGAATTGTTGCAGCACTGGTCGCTGGCCGACACTGCCGTCGCCTTGGCGAACCCGCTCAGCGCCGATCTTGGCGTGATGCGCACGGCGCTGCTGCCAGGCTTGGTCGAAGCGCTCAAGCACAATCTCAATCGCCAGCAGGAACGTGTTCGCCTGTTCGAAACCGGGCTGGTATTCACTCAAGTCGACGGTGAATTGAGCCAGGTATCACACCTTGCGGCGGCCGCCTGCGGTCGTGCGACGCCCGAGTCCTGGGCGAGCGACAAACGAGAACTGGACTTTTTCGACGTCAAGGCGGATATCGAAACCGCGCTAGCCTTGGCCGGCCATCGGGACGATGTGGGCTTTCGTCCACTGGTCGCGCCGCATTTGCATCCGGGCCGAAGTGCCGAAATCCTGCTCGGTGATAAGGCCATCGGCGTGGTCGGAGGCCTGCATCCGCGCCTGCTCAAGGCGCTGGATCTGGATCGCGATGTGTATGTTTTTGAAGTGGATTTGGCCGTCGCCAGTGCCGGCAGTGTGCCGCGCGCACGCGCGCTGTCGCGCTTTCCCTCGTTGCGGCGCGATCTGGCGATCGTGGTCCCCGCACAGGTCGGTTACGTCGCAATCGAGTCCTGCGTACGCGCTGCACTGGGCGAGCAATTGGCGGAAGTCCTTGTTTTCGATCAATACCTGGGAGCTAATCTCGGCAGCGACGTAAAAAGTCTCGCTATGGGCTTGATTTTGCAGGACGATTCACGCACTCTTACAGACGAAGACGCGGATAAATGCATGGCACGGGCGCTAGCCGCCCTGGAACGCGAGTGCCAAGCCAGATTACGGGGGTAACATGGCGTTGACCAAGGCAGAGATGTCCGAGCGGTTGTTTACCGACGTCGGTCTTAACAAACGCGAGGCCAAGGAATTCGTCGATGCGTTCTTTGACGTCGTTCGCGACGCCTTAGAAAAGGGAGAGCAGGTCAAACTGTCGGGTTTTGGCAACTTTGATCTGCGCCAGAAGAACCAGCGTCCCGGGCGGAACCCGAAAACCGGCGAGGAGATTCCGATCTCCGCGCGCCGTGTGGTCACGTTCCGTCCCGGCCAGAAGCTGAAAGTCCGAGTCGAATCCTATGCTGGATCAGGGCAGCAATAGCGAATTGCCGGTCATCCCGGCAAAACGCTATTTCACTATCGGCGAAGTTAGCGAGCTGTGTGGCGTCAAGCCGCACGTGCTGCGCTATTGGGAGCAGGAATTTCCCAACCTCAAGCCGGTCAAGCGACGCGGCAACCGCCGCTATTACCAACGCCATGACGTGCTGATGATCCGCCAGATACGCTCGCTGCTGTACGATCAGGGATTCACCATCACCGGTGCGCGCCAGCGCCTAGAAGGCCCTCAGGCCAAGATGGAAACGAGCATTTCCAACCAGATCATGCGTCAGGTGCGCATGGAACTGGAGGAAGTCCTCCAGATACTTCGTCGCTAGTTCGCTGCGTTTTTGCAGCCAGTTCTTGCTAGAATCCGTTTTGTCGCAAACGTCGGGGCGTAGCGCAGCCTGGTAGCGCATCTGCCTGGGGGGCAGGGGGTCGCAGGTTCAAATCCTGTCGCCCCGACCATTTTGCGGTTTAGGAATCAACCAGTTAGGCGGCTCTAAGTATACAAATTTAGCGCCGCCTCAATATTCCTCAATATTTCCTCAATATCATCGACCGAGGACGATCCCGGTCTTCACTGCCGTCCACGGCACATCGTGGCCGTCGAGGTAGTGTTCGGTCATGCTCTCGCTGGTATGCGTCATCAGCGCCTGTACCTGCGCGACAGTCCAGCCCGCCGCCCGCAAGAGGGCTCCTCCGAGGCTACGGATTTCGTGGAATGACGGTGGGTTGTCGCCTTCGATCCCCGCCGCATCGCGAGCATCTGCGAATGCGCGCGATAGCTGCTCAGGCAGGACTTGCGTGTGGTGAGCGCGTGCTTTCGCACGCTTGTCGCTCGACTGCGCTCTATCCTGCAGGCGATGAATCAGATAGGGAGAGACGATGGAGTCGCGGCAGCGCGTCATTAGCTTGGCTAAATCCCCGTCCGGTTCGATCTCAATCTTTAGCCGCGTCCCTGTACTTCCTTCGGTCTTTCCGGGGATGACCCATAGCGCGTTGTCGTGCAAGTCCGAAAAGCGCAAAGACACGACGTCTTCCCTGCGCAGCAGCGTCAGCAACGATAGATCCATCGCGTTTTGTAGCCACGGGGCCGAGTTCTCATATATAGCATCATAGGTAACCCTTGGCAGTCGCTCTCTCGCCCGTTTGTAGTTTGCTTTGCGCGTTTGTAGCGCTGGGTTCGCATCAATCCAGCCCTCCTCTACCGCGCATGCGATTACCCATTGCAGCGCGAGGCGGAATTGCTGCCGCGCGCGCGGCGACTCTGTCACATCCTTCACAAACGTTGCGCAGTCGCGCACCGCAAAACTAGCAATCTCGCGCTTACCGATCGCGGCACTCATGCGGTTAAGGATGTTCTCGTACAAGTTAGCAGTCTTGTGTGCCCAGTCGCGACCCGGTATGTCTTCCTCACGGAACACTTTGATCGCATCGTCGATCGTTTCGGTTGGTTCGACGACTCGGGCAACAAGATCGTTGCTAGGAATGAGCATTACATTGAGCTTGCGCGCGGCTTCGAACACACGCTCTTTGTCCAAGCCCATCCAGGTTTGTTTCTTGGTTATCGGGTGACGATAGCGAAACCCATTCTTGCAGGCATAGACGTTTGCCGGCCAACCCATGCGGCTACGCTCTCGTACTCGTCCCATCACGCCAGGTTACTCCGCTTTGAGAACACGCTCCACAAGTTCATCGCCATGAGATAGCCACGCGTGCTCATCTATGAACCAGCTGCCGCCGATTTTCTTGGCAGGAACGGCTCCATGCTGCATCCACCTGCGGAGCGTGGCTTCCGGCGGCTGGCTACCGTCTGAGAAGTATTTCCCGCACCAGGCCATTGGCGTCATGTAGCGCATTTCACAATAATTCCATTGTATAATTATTCCACTCGCTCAGAAATTCTCTGTCGACCGAAATCGGGGAGTTCCCCGAAGAGAATTTTCACCTCGTTTTCAATGCGATTGTTCAGGCGGTTGAGCGAAACTAGAGACCGCTGAATCTCTTCTCTTACTTCATGCAGTGCTTTGGCCTTGCGCCGGATGTGGTCAGCTTTCTGCTCGGTGTCGTCGATGATGGGCCAGATCGTTTCGTTCGACCAAAAGTGCAGAAATCTCAATTTGGATCGCGAGGTCCTATACCAAGCTCTGTCACGCGTGGTGGTGGTGAATGACCAATCGCTGTAGAGGCAAATATCCCAAGCCATTTGAAATGAGCGACCGTTGCCAGAGAATTTGAAATACGGTGCCTGCTCTGCCCGGGACGTGCCCCTGATGCTGCGCAAGAAAGGGGCAATCTCATAGCGGTACGTGCGGGCAAGCTTGCGGGCCTCATCACAAAGGGCATGCAGCTCCTCATCGACCTTCTGGTCGATGAGAAGCAAATTGGAAAAGTCTGTTTTCATTTTTTG
>JANXVS010000590.1 GCA_025351555.1 Pseudomonadota bacterium
GGCCGATTCAATGAAGGAAGGCAGTCATGGCACATAAAAAAGCTGGCGGCAGTACCCGTAACGGCCGCGATTCAAACCCGAAATATCTCGGCGTAAAGATTTACGGCGGACAAGCCGTGAATGCTGGCAACATCATCATTCGTCAGCGCGGCACCCAGTTCCATCCGGGCGCCGGCGTCGGCCTCGGTCGCGATCACACCCTGTTCGCGCTGGTCGACGGCACCGTGCAGTTCAGCATCAAGGGCGAACGCCAGCGCCGCACGGTCAGCATCGCCAAGAACTGACCGCGTTCGCCATCGTTTTGACAGAGCCCCGCCTCGTGCGGGGCTTTGCGTTTTGTACCCTAGACAAACCCATCACGGCCGGAGCTCATGAAATTCGTCGATGAAGCGCAAATCACCGTCCACGCCGGCAACGGCGGCAACGGCTGTGTGAGTTTCCGGCGCGAGAAATTCATTCCGCTGGGCGGGCCGGATGGTGGCAATGGTGGCGATGGCGGCAATGTCTGGCTGGTCGCCGACGAAGGCCTGAACACCCTGATCGACTTTCGTCATCAGCGCGATTTCCGCGCCCAGCGCGGCGAAAACGGCATGGGCCGGCAGATGGCGGGCAAGGCCGGCGAAGAATGCATCATCCGTGTGCCAGTGGGCACGACCGTGATAAACGTCGATACCGAGGAAGTGATTTCGGACCTGACCACACATGGCCAACGATTGAAGGTCGCGCTGGGCGGCCACGGCGGCGCCGGCAACTCGGTGTTCAAGAGCTCGGTCAATCGGTCGCCGCGCAAGGCAGTTCCCGGCACCGAAGGCGAGGAGCGCGAACTGCACCTGGAATTGAAAGTGCTCGCCGACGTTGGCTTGCTCGGTTTCCCGAACGCGGGCAAGTCCACGTTCATACGTGCTGTCTCGGCAGCGACGCCGCGTGTGGCCGACTATCCCTTCACCACCCTGCAACCGCATCTGGGCGTCGTGCGCATTGGTACCGACCAGAGTTTCGTGATCGCCGACATCCCCGGCCTGATCGAAGGCGCGGCCGACGGCGCCGGGCTTGGCATCCAGTTTCTCAAGCACGTTTCGCGCACGCGTTTGCTGCTGCATCTGGTCGACATGGCGCCGCTGGGCGAGGATGCCGATCCGATCGAACAGGTGCGCGCGATCGAAGCGGAGCTGAAAAAATTCGACCCTGAATTGCTCAACCGCCCACGTTGGCTGGTGTTTAACAAGTCCGACTTGCTGGCTCCGGAAGAGCGCGAGAAGACCGCGAAGGCGCTGGTGCGCAAACTCAAATGGAAGGCGTCGTGGTTCGTGGTTTCGGCGATCGCGCGCGAAGGCACCTGGCCCGTGTGCCTGAAGATCCAGGAATTCTTCGATCGGCTCAAAGCCGACGCGGCCGAGTCAGCGCGCAGCGAAGGTGCCTGATGGTGGCGTCCGCAATGCAGGCAATAGAAAAGCCGGCTTGCGCCGGCTTTTCTGCGGAATCGAGGCTAATGCGATCAGGCGAGCGCTTTGATATGTCCGGTCAGGCGGCTCTTGTGGCGCGAGGCCTTGTTCTTGTGGATCAGGCCACGACTGGCGTAGCGATCCATCACGGGTTCGGCGGACTTGTACGCGGCTTCGGCAGCGGCTTTGTCCTTCGCGGCGATGGCGTTGACGACTTTCTTGATCGCCGTGCGCAGCATGGAACGCGCGCTGGAATTGCGCGCATTGCGCTTGACAGCCTGACGCGCGCGCTTTTTGGCGGATTTGATGTTGGCCAAGGGAAAACTCCGGTAGCAGTAATTGAAGCTAGGGTAGCTGGGGGTGGAAAAAGACCGCCAATTGTAGGGATTGCGCGGGTTTGCGTCAATGATTTGGTCCGTGAGGCAACGGTTTCGCAATGAAGACGCCCAGCTTGCTGCGCTCGATGTTGTCCTTCAGCGCGATGACCTTCATCTCGCGGATTCTCGGTTTGGTACGCGACCAGGTCATCAACGCTTCGTTCGGCGTGAGCTGGATGACGGATGCGTTCTGGGTCGCGTTCCGTATCCCGAATTTCATGCGTCGGCTATTTGCCGAAGGCTCGTTTTCAACGGCTTTCGTGCCGGTGTTCACCGAGGTAAAGGAAAAACGCAGTCACGCCGAACTCAAAACCCTGGTCGGGCGAGTGGCCGGTACGCTTGGTGGTGTGCTGCTTGTCGTCACCGCGCTAGGGATGCTGGGGTCCAACGCGATCACGGCGCTATTTTCGCCCGGCGCCATTCAGCAGCCGGAAAAATTCCGGCTGACATCGCAACTGTTGCGCATCACGTTCCCGTTCCTTTTCTTCGTCTCGCTGACCGCGCTCGCTGGCGGCGTACTCAACAGTTTCCACAAGTTCGCCTTGCCGGCGTTGACGCCGGTGATTCTCAATCTATGCATGATTGCCGGCGCGCTATGGCTGGCGCCGCGCATGGACGTGCCGATCAGCGCTTTGGCGTGGTCGATCTTCGCCGCTGGCATTCTGCAATTGCTGTTTCAGTTTCCGACTTTGCGTCGACTCGATCTGCTGACGTTACCGCGCTGGGGTTGGGCGCACCCGGATGTGCGGCGGATTCTGCGCTTGATGATCCCGACCTTGTTCGGTTCGTCGATTGCGCAGGTCAACCTGCTGCTGGATACGCTGATCGCATCGCTGCTGATCACCGGTTCGCAGACCTGGCTGCAGCAGACCGATCGCCTGCTCGAACTGCCGCTTGGTGTGTTCGGCGTGGCGCTCGGTACCGTGATCCTGCCCAGCTTGTCGCGGCATCACGTGACCACGGATCGCGAGGGATTTTCACGCGCTCTCGACTGGGGCCTGCGCACGGCGTTGCTGATTTCCGTCCCCGCGATGCTTGGCTTGGTATTGCTCGCGCGTCCAATCATTGCGACTTTGTTCCAGCACGGCTTGTTCACCGCGCACGATGTCGACATGACCGCGCTGAGCCTCACGGCGTTGAGCTTCGGATTACCGGCGTTCGCCTTGGTCAAGGTGCTGGCGCCCGCGTTCTACGCGCGTCAGGACACGAAATCGCCAGTGCGCGCCGGCGTCGCGTCGATGGCCGCGAACATGATCCTCAACATTTTATTCGTCGGTATACTTTTTCTGTTATGGCGCGGACAGAACGATCTGGCTGACGGCTGGTTTGCAGGAATTGCGCGCGTGCCCGGCTTGCATATGGCGCTCGCATTGGCGAGTGCTTTGGCAAGTTATTTGAATTTGTGGCTGCTATGGCGATCGTTGCGCCGCGAGGGAATCTTCGTGCGCCAGCCGGGGTGGGGCAAGCACTTGACGCGGCTTGCCGCTGCATGTGCGGCGCTGGCCGCGGTGTTGCTCGCCGGCATCATGATTTGGCAGGGCTGGAGTGATTGGCCGACGGTAACACGCGTATGGCGGTTGAGCGTGCTGATCGGCGCTGCGGGAGTTGCTTTCGTCGGGGTTCTGTTCGCCAGCGGGTTTCGGTTGCGGGATTTGCGGGCGCATTGAACATGCGCTGATTGCATTGAGTCCGCCAGGCTCCTTCCATGGAGGGCCTCCACATTCGGCTTCCTGCCTCATCCTCGGCCCTTGCGCGCGATGCCTTTCATGGCATCGCGCAAGCGCAACGGCCTCGACTTTGTGCGCCGCAGCGCAATCGCTATACTCGCCACAATGAATCGGGTGTTTCGGGATACCGCCGGGCCTTGCCTTGCGCCGCGCGGTAGCGTGGTCTGCATTGGTGCGTTCGATGGCGTGCATGTGGGGCATCGCGTGGTGCTCAAGCGCGTGTGCGAACGTGCGGCGAGCCTTGATCTGACGTCGGCCGCGATCAGTTTTGCACCGATTCCGCGTGCTTTTTTCGCGCGCGGCACGGTGATGCCGCAGTTGACGTCGGCGTGCGAGAAGATTGCCGCGCTCGTTAATGCAGGAATGCAGCGCGTCCTGCTGCTGCGATTCGACGCGGCATTGGCGGCGATGTCGGCACAGGATTTCGTTGCGCGCGTGCTGGTCGCACGCCTGAACGCGCGCGAAGTGTGGGTCGGCGAAGGATTCCGCTTCGGCCATGCGCGCGCGGGCGATCTGGCGTTGTTGCAGCGCTTGGGCGAAGCACACGGCTTTCGTGCCGAGGTCGTGCCGCCGTTTGACTTGGATGGCGAGCGCGTGTCGAGCTCGCGTATCCGTGCGCTACTTGCCGCCGGCAATTTCGATGTCGCGGCACGCCTGCTCGGACGCCGCTTCACGATCGGTGGCCATGTGGTGCGCGGTCAGCAGCTCGGGCGCAAGCTCGGCTATCCGACCGCAAATGTGCGGCTGGGATCGCACGTGGCGCCGGTCGGCGGCATCTTTGCGGTACGCGTACATGGCGTGAGTACAGGTGCGATGCCGGGGGTTGCCAGTCTCGGAGTCCGTCCGACGGTAGCAAAGTCTATCGGAGCCCGCACCGAGCCACTGCTCGAGGCGCATCTGTTTGACTTCGACGGCGATCTTTATGGAAAAAGGATAGAAGTGGAATTTGTGGAAAAATTTCGCGACGAGGAAAAATTCGCCGACCTCGCCACGATGGTGAAACAGATCGACCGCGATGCCGCGCAGGCGCGGCTAATTTTTGGCGTCGCCGAACGCGCGACTGCCGGAGCAACGATGTGACGACCGACTACAAGAATACGATCAACCTGCCGCAAACCGATTTCGCGATGAAGGGCGACCTGGCCAAACGCGAACCCGGGATGCTTGCCGATTGGGAAAAGCGCGACCGCTACGGCGAAATCCAGAAGCACACGGCATCGCGTAAGCAGATGTTCCTGCTGCACGACGGCCCGCCGTATGCGAACGGAGTGATCCACATTGGCCATGCGGTCAACAAGGTGCTCAAGGACATCGTGGTCAAGTCGAAACTGCTGGCCGGTTTCCGTTCGCCCTATGTGCCGGGCTGGGATTGCCACGGTTTGCCGATCGAGATCGCGGTCGAGAAGGACGTCGGCAAGGTCGGCGTCAAAGTCGATGCGGCCGAATTCCGCAAACTGTGCCGTGAATATGCGGGCAAGCAGATCGACTTGCAGCGCGCCGATTTCAAGCGCCTGGGCGTGCTGGGCGAATGGGACAATCCCTACCGCACGATGGATTTCAAGTACGAAGCAGACATGATTCGCGCGCTGGCGAAAATCCATGAACGCGGCCACGTCATGCGTGGTTTCAAACCGGTGCACTGGTGCTTCGATTGCGGCTCGGCGTTGGCAGAAGCCGAAATCGAATATCAGGACAAGACCTCACCGGCTGTCGATGTCGCCTACGATGCGCTGGATTCACAAACGCTGGCGGCGAAGTTTGGCGCAACGGTCAGCGCAAACGCGATTGTCGCCGTGCCGATCTGGACGACCACGCCATGGACGCTGCCGGCGAGCGTGGCCGTGTCGCTGGGTGCAGATCTGGATTACGTGCTAGTCGAAGGGCCGCCGCGCGAAGAAAAAGTGACCTTGCTCGTGGTTGCCGAGGGCCTACGTGAAGCAGCACTAAAACGCTACGGGATCGAAAACGAGAATGTGCTGGGTCGTGCCAAAGGTTCGGCACTGGAATTGCTCAAGCTCAAGCACCCGTTCTACGACCGCGAAATCCCGATCCTGCTTGGCGATCACGTCTCAGCGGAAGAAGGTACGGGCGCCGTGCACACCGCGCCTGGCCACGGTGTCGAGGATTTTGCCGTCGGCCAGAAATACGGGCTGGTGGAAAAATATACTCCGGCCGAACTCAATCCGATGGGCCCGAATGGTGTCTATCTTCCGGAGACCCCGATTTTCGCCGGCCAGTTCATCTGGAAGGCCAACGACGCGATCATCGCGCTGCTGGCAGAGCGCGGCGTGCTGCTGTCCTCCACGAAAATCACGCACAGCTATCCGCATTGCTGGCGCCACAAAACACCGGTCGCGTTTCGCACCACGCCGCAATGGTTCATAGGCATGGAGCAGGCCGGATTGCGTGCGTCCGCACTGAAATCCGTGCATGAAGACGTGAAGTGGTATCCGGCCTGGGGCGAGGAACGCATCGCCGGGATGGTCGAAGGCCGCCCCGATTGGTGCATCTCGCGCCAGCGCACCTGGGGCGTGCCGATCGCGCTATTTGTGCACAAATCCACAAGTCAACCGCACCCGCGCAGTGTCGAGTTGATGGAGCAGGTGGCGCAACGTGTCGAGAAAGCAGGCGTCGACGTCTGGTATACGCTCGATCCGGCCGAGTTGCTTGGTGCCGACGCGGAAAGTTATACAAAGGTCACTGACATTCTTGATGTCTGGTTCGATTCCGGCGTGACGCACTACTGCGTGCTGGATCAGCGCGCGAACCTGAAACGCGCGCCTGGCGACAAGGTCATGTATCTGGAAGGCTCGGACCAGCACCGTGGCTGGTTCCAGTCATCACTGCTGACTGCGACCGCAATGCATGGCCGCGCGCCCTATGACGACGTGCTCACGCACGGATTTGCCGTCGATGCGCAGGGCCGCAAGATGTCAAAGTCGCTGGGCAACGTGGTCGCGCCGCAGCAGGTGCTCGGCACGTTCGGTGCGGATATTCTGCGCTTGTGGATCGCGGCGACCGATTACCGCAACGAGATGGCGTTGTCGGATGAAATTCTCAAGCGCGCATCCGATGTGTATCGACGCATCCGCAACACCGCACGCTTCCTTCTCGGCAACCTGCATGGCTTCGATCCGGCCCAGCATCTGCTTCCGGTCAAGGACTGCCTGTTGCTCGATCAATGGGCGATACAGCAGGCGTTCGATACCCAGCAGGGCGTGATTGCCGCGTACGCGCGTTACGATTTCCCGGAGATCGTGCAGCGCGTGCAGAACTTGTGCACCAACGAACTCGGCGCGCTATATCTGGATATCACCAAGGATCGTCTGTATACCATGCAGCCGGACAGCCACGGCCGGCGCAGCGCGCAGAGTGCGATGTACCGCATTCTCGAAGCGCTGGTGCGCTGGCTGGCGCCGATTCTTTCGTTCACGGCTGAGGAAATCTGGAAGCTGGTTCCGGGCAATCGCGGCGAGTCCGTATTGTTTGAGACCTGGTACGACGGACTTGCGGCCCTGCAAGGCGCGCCAGAACAACGCGATGCCTGGGCGGATCTTCTGCAAGTGCGTTCGGCCGTGGCGAAGATGCTGGAAGGCATGCGCAACGATGGTCAGATCGGCGCCGCCCTTGAAGCCGAGGTCACGATTTACGGCGACTTTTTTCCATTCGCCAGCCTTCTCGAACAGGATCCGCAGCAAGCAGGGGCGGAATTGCACTTTTTCTTCATCACTTCTGGACTCACTCTGGCAGCGACCGACGCAAAACCGGAAGATGCCGTCGAAGTCAAAACAGACCGAGTCACCTTGTGGATCAGCACCCGTCGCAGCGACGCACAAAAATGCATCCGCTGCTGGCACTATGTTGCCGATGTCGGCAAACATCCGGAGCATCCGGAAATCTGCGGTCGCTGCGTCGAGAATCTGCCGGGTGGACGCGGCGAAACGAGGCGCTGGTTTTGATCCCATCTCTCCCCGGCCCCTCTCCCGCAAGGGGAGAGGGGTTAAATCCGGTTAACTCAATGATTCCGAGAAATCACGCACTGCCCTGGCTCTCGCTGTCGCTTGTCGTCATCGCGCTCGACCAGCTGACCAAGGCAATCGTCCTTGGTGAGCTCGAACCCTACGTTTCGCATCCGGTGATCCCAGGCTTCCTCAACTGGACCCTCGCATTCAACACCGGCGCCGCATTCAGCTTTCTCGCCGATCAGCAAGGTTGGCAGCGCTGGCTGTTCACCGGCTTGGCTGTCGTCGTGAGCGCCGTGCTCATGCGCTGGCTGGCGCACACGCCACGCCGGGATTGGCGCACTGCGCTACCGCTGGCCTTGGTGATCGGCGGCGCGCTCGGCAACCTGATCGATCGCGTACGCTTTGGTCACGTCGTCGATTTTATACAAGTGTACTATCAACAGTGGGCGTTTCCTTCGTTCAACATTGCCGATTCGGCGATCAGCGTCGGTGCTGTCTTGCTCGTGTTTTTCGGCTTGTTCATGCATGCCAAACCTGCAACGCCGGAACCGCCGCGGTAGAATGACCGGATGGATATCCTGCTCGCCAATCCGCGCGGTTTCTGCGCTGGCGTCGATCGCGCCATCGAGATCGTGGAGCGTGCGCTGGAAGCGTTCGGTGCGCCGATCTACGTGCGCCATGAAGTTGTGCACAACCGCTTCGTCGTCGATGGCCTGCGGGCGCGTGGTGCGATCTTTGTCGACGAAC
>JANXVS010000012.1 GCA_025351555.1 Pseudomonadota bacterium
CGCGCAGAACACCAACGTCTTCTCGCGCTGGTCGATCTGGCCCATGAAGATTTCCACGCGCTTGCGCTCGCGCGCGGCGATCTCGATGTTGCGGTTGAAGTCTTTTTCTTCGTAGCGCTTGCCGGCCTCGATCTCGCCCTCGACTACGGTGTCATCGCTCGTGTAGACGTAGTCGTCGAGCGTCGTGGCGATCTGGCGCACGCGGAATGGGGTCAGATACCCATCGTTGATGCCGTCCTTGAGCGAATAGACGTAGACGGGTTCGCCGAAGTAGGCGTAGGTGTCGACGTTGTCGCGCCGCTTCGGCGTCGCGGTGAGGCCAAGCTGCACGGCTGGTGCGAAGTAGTCGAGGATATCGCGCCAGTTGCTCTCGTCGTTCGCGCCGCCGCGATGGCACTCGTCGATGACGATGAAGTCGAAGAAATCCGGCGGATACTCTCCGAAATACGGACTCGGCTTGCCCTCTTTTGGCGGCCCGCTCATGAAGGTCTGGAAGATCGTGAAGAAAATGCTGCCGTTCTTCGGCACTCGCCCTTTTTTGCGAATCTCGTCGGGCGCGATGCGTACGAGCGCGTCCTCCGGGAACGCCGAAAACGCGTTGTAGGCCTGGTCGGCGAGGATGTTGCGGTCGGCCAGGAACAGGATGCGCGTGCGTCGCGCCGGTTCGTTTTCCGATTTCCAGTCGGCGAGGTTCCAGCGGCTCTGAAACAACTTCCATGCGATCTGGAACGCGATGAAGGTTTTGCCGGTGCCGGTCGCCAGCGTCAGCAAAATGCGTGAGCGGTTTTCGCCGATCGCCGCAAGCACGCGCTCGACGGCGATGTCCTGGTAATAGCGGCCCTGGAACGCGCCGCCGCGATCCTCGAACGGCACCGCCGCAAAACGGTCGCGCCAGACGTTGCGCGTGGCGAAGGTGCGCCCCCACAACTCCTGCGGCGATGGAAATTGCGGCAACTCGCCTTCATCGCCGGTCTGCATGTCGCAGCCGTAGAAGCCGCGGCCATTGCTCGAATAGGTGAAACGCAGCGCCAGTTTCTGCGCATAGTTCTTCGCC
This sequence comes from Pseudomonadota bacterium, assembly GCA_025351555.1. GTDB lineage: Bacteria > Pseudomonadota > Gammaproteobacteria > Xanthomonadales > Rhodanobacteraceae > Rudaea. The sequence continues at coordinate 1,055 of JANXVS010000012.1, forward strand.
TGCGCCAAGCCTTCCGTCAGCGGTTTGTCATAGGCCTTGGCCTCGATCACCGCGAGTTTAGTGTTGCGGAATTCCAGCACATAGTCCGCGCGCAGCGGCGGCGCGCGCCGGCCCGCGCCTTCCAGCCGGCCAAGCGTGATCGCGTAATTGCGCCGCACGCGGCTGTCGGGCACGACGCCCCAACCCGCGGCCTTGAGCGCGGGGTCGATGTACTCGGCGCGGGTTTCGTCTTCGGTCACGCCGCCGCGTCGCGCAGCGCGTCGTCGAGCACCTTTTTCGACACACCGCGCTTTTGCAGCGCGCGCGCGAGGCGCTCGATCTGATCGGTCGAGAACGCAGCTTCGTCGCGCCGCAGGCCTTCACTGATGTAGGCCTTGAGCAGCGTTTGGTAGCCGCTGTAGCCTTTGTGCGGAGCGATGGCTTTCAGGCTTTCCACCACGTCGACCGGAATGCGCAGCGTGATGCTGGTGGCGGGCCGATCTTTCACAAGGCGTTTCTTCAGGGTTTCACTAAGCATACAAAGCCTCCTCGTTGGGTTCGGCGGGTCTTGCCGAGACGATGCGGATGCAGTCGTCTTCAAATTCGATGTGCACCACGAACAACAGCCGACCGAGCAGATCGAAACCAATCGCAGCATCGCGCGCCTCGTCGTTGCGCGACGCATCGGTCAGCACGAACAACGGGTCCATGAACACGGTGGCCGCGTCTTCGAAGCGGAGGCGGTGCTTGAGCCAGTTCGCCGCAGCCTTGTCCGCATCCCAGACGAAATCGCTGTCGCCGATGCGGTGCCGTTCGTCCATGGAATCAGTTTGAACCCGTGTATTGACAATGTCAATACTGGCCACAACTCCCCAGCAAACCCCCGCTGCAGCAGCGATTACTTCAGCTCGTCCAGGGCGGCGAGTTTGCGGGTGTAGAGGTCGAAGACGCTGCGCTTACGCGATGCCTTGAATGGCATCGCGTGCAGCGGCGCAGGAGGAGGCAGGACGCCGACTGGAGGTGAACTCCAGGGACGGATTCGCAAAGAGCGACGTCTACTTCGCCGTAGCGGTGCGGCGCATCAGGGCGTTCTGCCGCTCGGTGGCCTTCTTGATGACCTCGGTGTAAACGCGTTTCTTCTCCGCAGCCGAAGCCTCGCGGATGAACACCGAGAACGAGCTGGAAGTGGTTGGCTTTGGTTTTTTGAACAGCGATAGCATGACGAAACCTTAACCCAATTCGAGGCGCCTCTCAAGTACCGACCGGGACACCCGTTCGGGAATGTAATTGTCTATCTGGTCGACGCCGGCTTGATAGAATTTTCGCGTGTTGTCGTTGTTTTTCATCAATAAATCGACACGTATTCACTTGCCGAATTCCACCTTGAGCCGATTCACCACTTCACGCGCGGCGAAATATTGCTCAACGAAATGTTCAGGACGGATCCGCCGGCCCTCCTCGGCCTCGCGTCTGCACACGAACGCCCAAGCCAACATCGGGTCCTGGTACACGTAAAGCAACTGTACAGCCCGCCCGCGTTTCAACGATCGCTCGACATTCCGGTGGGCAATATCGTGACGCGCCAGCGTGCCATCGAGCAGGAAACTCTGACGCTGATCCAGCGCGAGATCGTGAATCTTGTCGACGATCACCGAAACGGCTTTCTGGAACAGCCAGGCATTGGCACCGGTATACCCGGGAAACTCGGAGCGCAGCTCGTCCGGGTCGATGCGGATGATACGGGCATCAGGGAAGCTGGCGATCAATTCGATGGACGCTTCGGTCTTGCCGGCGCCGGGTGACCCGGCCATGAAAACGGAAACGGGGTCTGCATCCGGTGAAAAGGCGCTGACGTCAGTGAGCCGGCGCGCGATGGCCTTCTTGTTTGCTCGCGCGAACGCAAGAGCCTGCTCCTCGATGGCAGACTCTTCGGCAGAAAGCGTCGTCAAGGAATTTTCCATCTCACAACTCTCCGCTGAACGCCCGCTGCAGCAGCGATTTCTTCAGTTCGTCCAGGGCGGCGAGTTTGCGGGTGTAAAGAAAATCGAGGTGTTGGGTTTCTTCTCGAAGCGACTCGAATTGTTCTGCCAGGCAATTCTGACGTTCCAGAGGCGGCAGCGGAACAGGGAATCGTCTCAATTCGGTTAATCCTATGAACTCTTGTGCCCCGCCTTTTGATGCCGATTGCACAATGCTGGCTGCTTGCGGCGATTTGAGATAGTAGAGAAGAAACGGATGATTGACGGACAGATTTCTTTTTACGAGACCTACATTCTTGATACTGAATGTCCTTGCGTCATTGACTACACAGGCCATGCCTCGATTTGCACCAATCATTGAAATCAAGATGTCTCCGTACTCGACATTTGATCTTCGATAGAAATCGTCGTGGTCTTCTTTGCGGATGAATTTGGTGTTCTCAAGCGAAAGCCCGTCTTCACGGATATTCTTCTGCGTTACAAAAGGAATGCCATCCTCGACATATTTTGGCGAGTCATGCGTTCCATCCTTCACTTCGCACACCTCGCCCATGGGTTTTACAACCCACCCGTTTCCCCGCTCCTGAAATACAGATTGCAAGTGGCTATCGAATACCCCCCGCGCATTCCGCCGATTCTGCTCGGCATGCGCCTTGGCCGCGGCGATGCCCGCAAACGCTTCGTCGAGGATGCCGACGATGCGCTGCTGTTCTCGCAAGTCAGGTAACTCGATTGCAAGATCGCCAAGCGCCTGATTGCTGAGGTTGAGCATAGTTGTGCCGCTCGATGCCTTTTCGAGCTGGTCGCGATATCGCTCCGACCGGAGCAACCGTGCAAGAAATTGCGCGCTAACTCCTGAACTCGGCCGAATGAAGAAACAGCCGGTACCGCAGACCCAACCATCTTCCTTCGTCGTAACTACCGCGCACCGGCCGATCTCGCCTCGGCGCGCAACAACAATGTCCCCACCTCGCAAGATGTAGCCATCGAGGCGCGTTCTCGCCTCCTCGCCAATGAGTTTTTTCGGATCTGGAACGATTTCTTCGTCCGAGATGTTTATCGGATTTACCAAAGGCAAGCCATGCTCAACATAGTCCGATTTATGCAGCAACGAGCCGAACGGACCTGTGGAAACGTTGGCAATCTCGACTAGGCGAGCTTTTCGCCAATCAACCGTCATACCAACGCCCTAACCTTTTCCAACACTCGCCCCGTCTGCGCATCCAGCGCCGCGATCTCATCCAGAATCTCGCGCGGACTGCGGTGCTGCACGGTTTCCACCGCGTTCGGGTTCTTCACCGACAGGTCGAACGTGGCGGTGTCGACGCCTGCGGCATCCACGCTCCAGCTCTTGGGCGAATCGGCGAAGGTCTTCTGCAGTTCGACGAATTCGGCCAGGTCCGCGTCGTTGAGCGGGTTGGTCTTGCCCAGATTGCGGCCAGGATCGAGCTGGTAGTACCAGACCTTGCGCGTCGGCGCGCCCTTGTCGAAGAACAGCACCACCGTCTTCACGCCCGCGCCGAGAAACGTGCCGCCGGGGCAGTCGAGCACCGTGTGCAGGTTGCAGCTTTCCAGCAGCAGCTTGCGCAGGCTCACGCTGGCGTTGTCGGTGTTGGACAGGAAGGTGTTTTTGATGACGATGGCGGCGCGGCCCCCGGCGCGCAGCGATTTGATGAAATGCTGCAGGAACAGGTAGGCGGTCTCGGCCGTCTTGATTGGAAAGTTCTGCTGCACCTCTGGCCGCTCTTTGCCGCCAAACGGCGGATTGGCCAGTACGATGTCGTACC
>JANXVS010000078.1 GCA_025351555.1 Pseudomonadota bacterium
CCAGCTGCAGTCGGTGGTGCAGGCGATCCTGCTCGATCCGGAGGCGCGCTACGGGCAATGGGCGTATCCGGATACGTTCGGCAAATTGCGCGAACCGTTGCTGACCTTGACCCATTTCTGGCGCGCGATGGGCGCCAGGCATATGTGCGGCAGGGATCTGTCGACGCCCAATCTTCCCGATCCGCCGATCGTCACCAAATACGCCAATCAGCCTTATCGGTACGCCGGTTATGGTTCGACATGGAATACGAACGATACCCAGTATGGTAGCGGTGTCGCACAGGCATCTCTGGATGCATTCACCGTGTTCAATTTCTTCAAGCCGGGCTTTGTTCCCTCCGGCGAGATGACCACGCGTGGCCTACTGGGCCCCGAGTTCCAGCTGCAGACCGACAGCATCATCGTCAATTCCACCAACACCACGGGCTACCACGCCTTCTACTACGACATCAACGAATACTATGATTCAATCAATCACCCCGGTGTTCACTGCAATCCGAATGACGACTTCGGCAGTGTGAAGGTTGATCACGCCCAGGACGCTGCCCTGGCAGGTAGTGGCACTGGCGGTCCGTCGGATGCGCTGGTCGATGCGTACAGCAAACGCTTCATGTCCGGGCAGATGTCGCCGTTCATGCGTCAGCAACTGATCGGTTACCTCGACACGATCGACTCGAACTCGGTGGGTACGGATTGGCAGTTGCAGCGCATCTACCGCGCGCTGTATCTGATCTTCAATTCGCCCGAATACATGATTCAGAAATAGGAAACCGCCATGCGTCCCGATCGCCGTAAATTCATCAAGAATACGATCTGCGCCGCGCTGGGCGGCGCCAGCGTCTACTCCGCGTTGGGCCAGTTGCAATTGCTGCAGGCGGCCGCACGCGCAACCAATTACGCGTTCGGCGATTACAAGGCGCTGGTCTGCGTATTCCTATATGGCGGCAACGACAGCTTCAACACCGTCGTGCCGTATACCACGGCCGCATTCAACAGTTTCTACGGTGGCAACGGCGTGCGCCCGCAGCTCGCGCTGACGCAAGCGCAATTGCATCCGTTAACTGACGCTACCGGAAGCTCGAAGGACGGAATTCAATACGCTCTGCACCCGCTGATGCCCGAGCTAGCGAGCGTATTTAATGCCGGAAAAGCCGCCATCGTCGCAAACACCGGCACCTTGATCGGACCGGTGACGCAAGTTCAGTATCAGGCAGGCAATTCGGCACTGCCGCCGCAGTTGTATTCGCATTCCGATCAATCGGCGTACTGGCAATCCTCGCCACCGAGCAACTCACCGCTGACAGGATGGGGCGGACGTATCGCGGACCTGGTGGCCAGCGCCAATAGCGGCGGAGCGCCGATTCTCACTGGAATCAACGGCGGAGACGTCTTCACACGTGGACAGGATGTCAACGGCTACATCATGAACGCGAACGGCGCCACGACGCTGGACCCTCCATACGCTCCCGGCATGCACACCCCGTTCGATGCGCTATATGCCGCGGGCACCCAAGCCACTGCGCTTGAGCGCACCTATGCCGCAACCATGAATCATTCGCTGGCCACTTCGGGCATCATCAACACAGCGCTCGCCGCGCACGATTTTTCAGCGTTTTTCCCGGGTGCGGACTATGACCTGGATCGCCAATTGCAGACGGTCGCGCAGTTGATCTGGGCCGCGAATAATGGTATCGCCGGCTACACCGGCCTCACGCGCCAGGTATTCTTCGTCAGCACCGGCGGTTACGACACCCACAGCGATGAACTGGCGCAGCACGGTACGAATGCGGCAAATCCCGGAATCCTGGGGATGTTGTCGAAATCCCTGGCCGGTTTCTACAATGCGCTAAACAGCGTCGGGCTGGCGAGCAAGGCCACTGCTTTCACCGCGTCGGATTTCGGTCGTACCATGACCAGCAACAATGGCGGTTCCGATCACGGCTGGGGTTCGCATCAGTTCGTCGTTGGCGGCGCCGTCAATGGCGGCAAGTTCTACGGCAACGGTTGCAACTTCCCTGCAGGACAGCAGGCAGCGAACTATGGGCTGGTGATGCCAAGTCTGGTTAACCCGACGCAGCTACCGAATGTCTATGATGCGTCCCCGAACTTCAACGATCCTGGCGATGGCTACGGCCGCATCATCCCGACCACATCGGTGGATCAATACGCGGCGACGTTGGCGAGCTGGTTCGGGTTGGGCGCCCCTGATATCGACTTGATCTTCCCGAACCTGAGCCCGAATTTCTCGATCAAGAATCTCGGCTTCGTCTAGGCGAAGCCGCGGTTCAATCCACGCCAAAGGATTGCAGCTGCACCGGCGTGACCGCCTGCACGGTGATCTGCCCGCGCATGCCGCTGGTGGCATCGCCGTGGGTCTCGCAAAAATAGCCGAACGTGCCGGCTTGAGTAAAGGTGACGCTGGCCACCCAATTGGACGAGCTGGCGTTGCCGTTGCCGCCCTTGCCATCGCTATCGCAGCCACGTGCGCAGCGGAACGAGCCATCGTCGGCCACCGCATTGTGGAAGCCCCCCTTGTTGACGAACGTCACCGAGTCGCCGACGTGGATGGTGATCGACTTGGGCAAGAACACCTGCTGTGCTCCGCCGACGTTGACGAGTGACGTAGCCGATTGCGCGAGCGCTGAACCGACGAGCAGGCAAAACGAAAACGGGATTTTCATGGTGCGTGTCGGCATGGCCGCATTATCACCGGGCGCGCATCGCAGTCGCGTGATCGCCGTCATGCTTTTCGCCATTTCAGCGCCGCGTAAACGCACTCAGCAGGCCGCCAGCGCCCTGGATGAGACTGGATAAATCCAGATGGCCGCCCTGGTGACCGAGCACCGCGCTGAGCAGGCCACCGGCCAAGCCGCCTTGCTGCTGGATCTGTTGGGACTCCTGGTCGAGCATGCCGCCGAGACCGCCGGGACTCAAACCCTGAGTTTGCGCGTGATTGGCCAGCGCGCTCATCACGATCGGCGCCAGGATCGCCATCAGTTGCCCTGCGTTCTGCTGGCCCAGACCGGTGGTCTGGCCGAGGCCCTGATTCGCTGCAGCCTGATTGCCGCCGAAAATATGTCCGAGAATTGCCCCACCAATGCCGGATGCGCCGCCGCCGGAGCCGCTTAGTACGCCGCTGAGCACATCGGAAATGTTGAATCCGGCGTGCTCGCCGAGCGCATTGTTCAGTGCGTTCGCGCCTTGGGGCGTGCTCGCGTTTTGCGCCATGCCGCCGACGATCAAGGGCAACGCATGTTCGATCGCGTTGCGCGCCTGCACCGGATCAGTGCCCAATTTCGTGGCGATTGCCGCGATCTGCGCCTCGCTCAAATTTCCCATCACGCTATCGACCAAGATGCCCATAATGTTCTCCGGATCAAGAAGCTCGACGGAGTATATCGATAATGTCGAGACTGGCGTGGCCTGCGCCGCAGCGGCTATGCTGCGCGGGCTGATCCGATGTGATCAGTCTTTGTCCGCAATCCTCATCAAGCGATCCAAACAGATATGCGCCATTTTCCACCTGTATCCCTGATCGGCGCGCCGACCGATATCGGCG
>JANXVS010000097.1 GCA_025351555.1 Pseudomonadota bacterium
GATTTCGGCATGATCAAACGGCGCGGAGTCACCGAACAACAGCATCGCGACCTGTCTTCCGAGCATCTGATTAAGTTCGCCGCGGCCGGGCTGCGCGCAAGCTAATGCGATCATCAATGATTGGATCAGCCCTGATCGGATCAGCCATGACCGCCTGAATCAAAAAGCACGCTTGCATGCGCGCACTTTTCAAATCTGCTAAAGGGGTTTACGCAAAATGAGCAGTTCTTCTCTCCGTATCCGCAAGGCCGCCGTGCTCGGCGCAGGTGTCATGGGGGCGCAGATCGCCGCGCATCTGGTCAATGCCGGCGTCGACACTGTGCTGTTTGATTTGCCGGCCAAAGATGGCGACCCAAATGGCATCGTGATCAAGGCGATCGACAATCTGAAGAAGCTGTCGCCGGCGCCCCTGGCCGACAAATCGCGCGCCGGTGCGATCGTGCCGGCCAACTACGACCAGAACCTGGCTTGGCTCAAGGACTGCGACCTGGTTATCGAAGCCATCGCCGAACGGCTGGACTGGAAGCGCGACCTGTACGCGAAGATTGCCCCGTTCATTGGCAAGCAAGCTGTACTGGCGAGCAATACTTCTGGCTTGAGTATCAATGCATTAGCAGATGTTCTTGATGCAAGTATTCACCATCGATTCTGCGGTGTGCATTTCTTCAACCCGCCGCGCTACATGCACTTGGCCGAATTGATTCCTTGCGCCAAAACCGATCCGGCTGTGCTTGAAGGCCTCGAAGCCTTCCTTACGACTGTGCTAGGCAAAGGTGTGGTCTACGCCCGCGACACGCCGAACTTCATCGGCAACCGCATCGGCGTGTTCTCGATGCTGGCCACAATGCATCACACTGAGCAGTTCAAGCTTGGTTTCGACGTGGTCGATGCGCTGACCGGTCCGGCGATCGGCCACCCGAAGAGTGCAACTTACCGCACCTCCGACGTCGTCGGCCTCGACACCATGGGTCATGTAATCAAGACCATGGACGACACCCTGCCGAACGATCCCTGGCACGACTACTTTAAGGCGCCCCCTGTCGTGCAAGCCTTGATCTCCAAGGGCGCCCTGGGCCAGAAGACCGGCGCGGGGTTCTTCCGCAAAGTCGGCAAGGACATTCTCGTGCTCGATCCTGCCAAGGCTGATTACGTACCGCAGACCGGCAAGGTCAGCGACGAAGTCACCGCGATCTTGAAACTCAAGTCGCCAGCCGAAAAGTTCGCCAAACTGCGCGCCAGTGCTGATCCCCAGGCACAGTTCCTGTGGGCGGTCCATCGCGACCTTTTCCACTATGCCGCATTTTTCCTCGCTGACATCGCCGCCAGTGCGCGAGATATCGATTTCGCCATGCGCTGGGGCTACGGCTGGCAGCTCGGTCCGTTCGAGACCTGGCAAGCGGCCGGCTGGGCCGATGTCGCCCAATGGATCGCCGAAGATATCGCCGCTGGCAACGCCATGAGCCATGCGCCCCTGCCAGTCTGGGCCACCGACGCCAAGCGCACCGGTGTGCACAACGCGCAGGGTTCGTACTCGGCAGCGATGGATAAATATCTACCCACGTCCAGCGCATCGGTATACAAGCGCCAATTGTTCCCGGAGGTCATGCTCGGCACACCCGTCGACAAGGGCAAGACCATCTTCGAGAACGATGATGCACGCCTGTGGAATCTCGGCGGTGACGGCATCGCGATTCTGTCGTTCAAGACCAAGATGCATACGATCAGCGCAGGCGTTATCGACAGCATCCACAAAGCGGTCGATGAGGCCGAACGCAACTTCAAGGGACTGGTGATCTGGCAGGACAGCGAGCCCTTCAGCGCTGGCGCCGATCTCTCAGGCGCGATGACGGCGTTGCAGTCCGGCAAGGTTGACGACTTCGATGCCATGGTCAATCGCTTCCAGCAGACCAGCATGCGCATCAAGTTCTCGCTGGTGCCGGTGGTCTCCGCGGTTCGCGGCATGGCATTCGGAGGCGGCTGCGAATTCCAGATGCATTCGGCGCGCACGGTCGCCGCGCTCGAAAGCTACATCGGCCTGGTTGAAGCCGGCGTCGGACTATTGCCTGCGGGCGGCGGGCTGAAAGAGATCTCGATCCGCGCCGCGAACAATGCCGTCGGCGGTGATGTGTTCACCCAACTGAAAAGTTATTTCGAGACCGTGGCGATGGCGAAGGTCTCGGCGAGCGCGCTCGAAGCCAAGGAAATGGGCCTGCTGCGGCCCAGCGACGTGGTCGTTTTCCATGCCGACGAGTTGTTGTATGTGGCCAAGAACGAAGCGAATGCGTTGGCCGAGTCCGGTTGGCGGCCGCCCCTGCCGAATCGCCAGATTACGGTGGCAGGCGACGTCGGTACCGCGACGCTCAAGGCAAGTCTCGTCAACATGCTCGAGGGCAACTTCATCTCGGCACTCGATATGGAAATCGCCTCTCGGATCGCCGACGTTCTTTGCGGTGGCCAGGTCGAACGCGGATCGATGGTCGACGAACAATGGTTGCTGGATTTAGAACGCAAACACTTCGTCGCGCTCGGACAGATGCCGAAGACGCAAGAACGCATCGTGACGACGTTGAAGACCGGCAAACCGCTGAGAAACTAAAGAGCACCCGTAGGTCGGGTTAGCCCGCAGGGCGTAACCCGACACATTGGCATTAAACAAGATGTCGGTTACGCGATAGAGCCGCTAATCCGACCTACCCAAGCTTGAGGGACCCAACAATGACTCGCCAAATCCAAGACGCCTACATCGTCGCCGCCGTCCGCACCCCGGTCGGCAAGGCTCCTCGCGGTGTGTTCCGCAATACGCGGCCCGACGACATGCTGGCATTCGCCATTGAAGCTGCATTGGCCAAATGTCCATCCATAGACAAGTCTCGCATCGACGACGCCGTGATCGGCTGCGCCATGCCCGAGGCCGAGCAAGGCATGAATATCGCGCGCATTGCCGTATTGCTCGCCGGGCTGCCGAATGTGGTTGCCGCGGTGACGGTGAACCGCTTCTGTTCGTCGGGCCTGCAGGCCGTAGCGATGGCGGCGGATCGGATTCGTCTTGGCGAAGCCGATCTCATGATCGGTGGTGGCACCGAGAGCATGAGCATGGTGCCGATGATGGGCTATCACCCGGTGTTCAATCCGCGCATCTACGAGAACGAGCACATCGGCATCGCCTACGGCATGGGCATCACCGCAGAGAAAGTCGCCGAACAGTGGAAGGTCACGCGCGAGCAGCAGGACGCCTTCGCCGTCGCCAGCCACGCCAAGGCGCTGGCGGGTATCGCGAACGGCGAATTCACCGACGAAATCGCACCGTACACGCTGGCCGATCATTATCCAGATTTGAACAAGCGCGGCATTGTGGACGACCCGCGCATCATCAAGATCGACGAAGGCCCGCGCGCGGGTACGACGCTCGAAGCGCTGGCCAAGCTCAAGACCGTGTTCCGTGCGGGCGGCAGCGTGACCGCGGGCAATTCCTCGCAGATGTCCGACGGCGCCGGCGCCGTGCTGCTCGCCAGCGAACAGGCGATCAAGGATTACGACCTGACCCCGCTCGCCCGCTTTGTCGGATTTTCCGTCGCCGGCGTGCCGCCCGAAGTCATG
>JANXVS010000118.1 GCA_025351555.1 Pseudomonadota bacterium
TCCACGGCACGAACTCCATAAGCTGGGCAAACAGCGTTTTGCCAACATACATGCGCATTCCTCGGGGCGGTCAACCCGGAGAAAGTACGCGGTTTTTGGCAATCGCAGTTCAAGTCGACACCAAAATAAATCACCCTGTAACCCGCACCAGTGCTTGATCTCTGGCTCAAAACAGGCAATTTAACCGGACAGTAGTGGATCGGAACTTCAAATCAAATGGGACGGAGGCAATTAATCTGCCTCACATTCTCGCCTCCTTTGATATTGTAGATTTGTGCACAATGCCAACAAATCTTTCAGGAGGCCGTCTCGAAGTTGTCGCGGAAAATCACATCGCTGCAACTGATCCCGAGAGTTGCGGCAGGCGATATCAGGCTGGGATTGCTCGACACCGAGTTGCAGAAATTGATGCGGATACGTCCGGCCGCGCCGCCGCCGCCGCCTCCGGAGCCCAAGGTGGCCGATGCGTTGCTACCTAAAGTCGGAGAACCCGACTTGGCGCCGCCATTGCCGCCCATGCCGGCAGAGCTCGACCCGGCCGGGCCGCCTGGAGCGGCGGTAAGGGAAAAGCCGCTGCCGCCGTTCCCGCCGCTGTTGCCGGTGCTGCCGAAGGTGCTCGTGCCGCCACCGCCACCGCCGCCACCGTTCGCGATCAGATCCGCTGTGATCGTCACGGCATCGCCTTCGACGAGCAGGCCGCCGCCGCTGCCACCGCCACCGCCACCGTCGGCGGAATTGAGATTGACTTCGCCTGGGCCACCTTGTCCGCCGACGCCGGCCGCGATAATGTTTGTATTCAGCGTGAGCGTGTGGCACGCAACGAGTTGCAGCGCGCCGCCGCCGCTGCCGCCGGGCGTCGTCTGGTTGCCGCCGCCGAAACCGCCTTTCGCCCCGCCGATCAGCGGATGCAGCGCCTTGTTGCCGCGCATTGCACCACCAACGCCGCCGCTCGCTCCGGCATCGCTGGATCCGCCGGCGCCGCCACTGGTGCCTCCGCCCGCGCCGCCGCCGCCCGCCTTGGCCAATCCGTTCGCGCCGGAAAAAATCAAATCGCTGCCCGATCCAGCGAAGATCGAACCCTGGATGATCAGATCGCCCTGCGCGGAAAGCACCGCCGGTCGCGATCCGATGAAGGATATCGACCCGCTGCCGGTCACGGTAACGTTGTTGGCTCTCAACACGCACAGTGCGGTTGCGCCGGTTTGTCCGACAACTGCGTCGCAACCGGTGTCGGTGTTGATCTGCACGCTGGAGCTCACCACCCGATCGCTCATGATCACGTCATCGCAGAATGTCGCGGGAAGATTGGTCGGTGCAATGTTCGCCGCGGGCGCGGGCAGGGTAGCTGCGGCGAGCACGATGGCGGCAAAAGCCGATGCACGCTTGGCTGAGCGCGTTCCTGTCAAACGATCGAACGCAAACATCAACATGGTGATCACCCCCAATCGTGTGCAGACGTAAAGTTTAGCAAAAAGGCAAGAAGGGGGCGGAGGCAATTGATTTACCTCGCGCCTCCGTCCCCTTTGTTGCCTTGTTGGCTGGACTCACTTCGGCATGGGCGCCTTGAACTTCAGATCAATCTCCACCTTGGCGCCGAACATGTCGGTGTCGGGCTTGGTGTAGACCTCACCCGACATGACGCCGTTCGCCACGGTGACATCTTTGAGTTGCAGTATCCCCGACGCGTTGCCGCCGGCCTTTTCCGATCCGGTGTGATGGAATGCGCTGTCGGCAACCTCGTAGGAGCCGTCGGAGTTTTTGGACACATTCATCGTGATCGCGCTGCCGTATTTGTGCGAGAAGGCGATGGCGTCGGCGCTCACGTCCTTGGCATCCGACGCATCTTTCTCGGTGAACGCGATGGCGATGGCCGGTTGGTCGGTGTAGGACTCGCCTTTGCCGCTGCGCACGAAACTCAACTTCGTGTCCTTCCCTTCGGCGCGGTAGTAGCCGGTGACGGAAGCATCAGCGGCGAATGCTGTGCCGGCGGCGAAGGTCAGAGCGAGTGCAAGGGCTAATGTGAATTTGTACATTGCGGCTCTCCTGTTGGGCGGTGAAAAACGAATCAGTCAAGCGCAGCATAACGCGCTAAGATTCCCCGCGCGTTGTGCGGCGCAAAATCACTTAACAGGCTAAGGATGTCATGACGACTACCGCCAGCAGTTGGTTCTTCTGGGCAGCATTGTCTGCCTGCTTCGCCGCGCTGACGGCGATCTTCGCCAAGATCGGCATTCAGGGTGTGGATTCAGATTTCGCAACACTGATTCGCACGGTGATCATCACTGTGATCCTTGCGGCATTCGTCTGGTTCGCCGGCAAGTGGAGCGATCCTCGCATGTTGTCATCCAGGACGCTGCTGTTTCTATCGCTCTCGGCACTGGCAACCGGCGCATCCTGGGTCTGCTACTTCCGCGCGTTGCAGCTTGGCGAGGCATCCAAAGTGGCGCCGGTAGACAAATTCAGCCTGGTACTCGTCGCTGTTTTCGCGTTCGCTTTCCTCGGCGAACGGCCGTCAGTGCGCGAATGGCTGGGCATCGGTTTGGTGGCCTGCGGTGTGCTGGTATTGGCATTCAAGCGCTAGCGGAATCTCTGCACAAGCTACTGCGCTCGGCCTGATCTTATATTGAATCAGGCGCGAATCCGGTGCTCCCTCAAACCGCTGCCGCGGCTTTCGACCTCATGTACATCTGAGTACACTCCGGTTCCTGCACGTCGCGTTCGCGCCTGATCCTATATGGAATCAGACCTTCGCTCGCTACGCTTGTGCAGAGATTCCCAGGTGGCGATGCAGCGCGAGCCGTGCATGAGCGGATCATTTCCGGTCGATCTGGATGTTTTCCTTGGTCCCGCTGTTGGAGACGGAGATCATGACGCCAAGGCCGATCAGGATGATGACGCCAATCACGGTCCACGTCGTACCGATGTTGGCCAGGATGCCCAACTTCCAGAGTGCGGCCAGAACGCCGCCAACGAGGATGATGAAACCAACCAGATACATGCCTGCCCATTTCATTGTTGACCTCCTGGTCGCGATAAGCGTTGAAACCGCATGGGACGGATTGAGACGTCGCTAGTCAGCCTATTCCTTTTTTCATGAACAGATGCTATCGGGCCGCAGCGATTCTGCTCGAGGGTGGGTTTGTCCGCAACCATGACGTTCAAGGTCTATCATCCGCTTGATCGCCCAAGTTTGACCGAGCCATGACCAAAACCGGATTCATCTTCGCCAATCTATTCCGACGCAAGGTGCGGACCACACTCACCTTGCTGTCGGTGACGTGCGCGTTTCTGCTGTTCGGCCTGCTGCAGGCGGTCAACGTGTTGCTCAAGGCCGACGTGAGCTTCGTCGGCGCGACGCGCCTGGTCACGCAGGCGCGGGTGTCGATGGCGCAACCGCTGCCGATGCGCATGCTGCCGTTGCTCGAAGCCATACCCGGCGTGCAGGCGGCGACGCAATTGCTCTGGTTCGGCGGGCTGATCGGGGACAACACGACGATCGCCGCGTTCGCGATCGACCCCGAGCGTCTACGCCGCGTTTCGCCGCAGTGGGTGATGCCTGAGGAACAATGGCGCGCGTTCGCCAATACCCGCACCGGCATCATTGCCGGACGTTTATTGGCCCAGCAACAGGGTTGGAAGGTCGGCAGCAAGATTCCGATCAAGTCGAATATCTTTCCACAGAAAAACGGCAGCAAGGACTGGGCGTTCGACCTAGTCGGCATTTTCGACGGTCGCGACGCCGCCGCGCAGAAGCAGACGCTGCGCGTGTACTTGAACCATGCCTACGTCGATGAGGCCAACCAGCTCGGCTCGGGTAACGCGGGTGTTTTCGTCCTGCGCTTGGCCGATCCGGATCAGGCGCAAACTGTGGCGCAGACGGTGGATCGAATGTTCGAGAACTCGCCGGATGAAACCAAAACCCAGACCGAGCAGGACTTCATCCTCGGCTTCGTCAAGCAGATCGGCGACATCGGCATGATCGTGCGCTGGATATTGTTCGCGGTGTTCTTCACCTTACCTGATTAGCTTCGTTCCTCAGCCAGCGGTCGCGTGATTTGAGACGGCAACGGGAGATGGTAGCACCCACATTCGGTATGGAGGTGGGTCATGGGGATGAA
>JANXVS010000148.1 GCA_025351555.1 Pseudomonadota bacterium
CACGTGTAAAGAATCCTTGATTTCCTGCGGGAACCCTTCGGCGACCAGGCGGCCGTGGTCGAGAATCGCCAGGCGATGACAGCGCTCGGCCTCGTCCATGTAGTGCGTGGAAACCAGAATCGTCGTGCCGGCATCGACTAGATCGAACAGCGAATCCCAGAAGTCGCGACGCGATTGCGGATCCACCGCGCTGGTTGGCTCGTCGAGCAGCAGCAGTTCCGGTTTGTGCAGCACCGCGGCCGCCAGCGCCAGGCGTTGTTTCTGGCCGCCCGACAACGTGCCGGCCAATTGATTGCGCAGCTCGCCGAGCTGATAGCGTGCGCACAGTTCATCGATGCGCTGGCGGGCCGGCCCTCGATGGAACTCGTGCACGGCGGCGACGAAGTCCAGGTTCTCAACCACGGTCAAATCGTCGTACAGCGAGAATTTCTGGGTCATGTAGCCGATGCGGCGCTTGAGCGCCTCGGCCTGTTGGGGGATTTTATACCCGAGCACTTCGATGTTGCCAGCGCTGGGCAGCAGCAGGCCGCAGAGCATGCGGATGGTGGTCGATTTGCCCGATCCATTCGGGCCCAGAAAGCCGTACACCTGGGCGCGCTGCACGGTCAGATCCAGATGATCGACCGCAACGACGTTGCCGAAACGGCGCGTCAGCCCGCGCGCGATGATGGCCGGGTTTTTGGCCCCTTCCCCTGCCTGCGGGGGAAGTGTTCGATTTCCTTCCCCCTGGGGCGGGGGAAGGTTGGGATGGGGGGAAGCCTGCGAACTCATCTCACTTGGCCGCTAGCGGCGTCGCCTGACACGGAATCCCCGCCGGCAATTTGCGTGCCTCGGCGCCCTCGAGCACGAGTTCGGCGCGATAGGTCAGGCGGCTGGCGTCGTCGCCACTGAGTGCAAAGTACGGCGTGAAACTGGCTTCGCTGCGAATGCGTGCCAAGGTCGCGGTGAATGGCTGCGCCACGCCATCCACTTTAATACTGAAGCGTGCGCCTTGCTGAGTGATCGCGCGCCGCGATTCAGGCACATACACCCGCGCATACGGCGCGTCGCCGACGAGAAAGCTGACCACGCTCGCACCGGCTGGCGGGCGATCGCCGAGCTTGAACGGCAACGCATCGACGCGACCCGCGCGTGGCGCGTGCACGGATAAATGCGACAGAGTCACCTGTAACTGCGCGACCGCCGCCTGCGCTTGGACCAGCGCTGCTTCACCCTGGGCCAGGTCTTCCGGCCGCGTGCCGCGCAAGAGTGCCGCGAGATTCGCGCGCGCAGCATTCGCGTCGGCGTTGGCCTGGCTCAGCGCCGTGTCGGCGTTGTCCAGATCGGCCTGACTGTTCAAACCCCTGTGGCGGATTTCGGCGGTGCGATCACGCGCGATCTTGGCATTGGCCATCGTGGTCTGCGCGCGCGCCAATGCGGCGCGCGAGGCGTCGATGGTTTCGCTGCGCGCGCCATTGCGCAACTCATCGAGTGCGGCATTCAGGCGTTGCACATCGGCCTGTGCGGCATCGACCTGCGCCTGAATGCGGCGTGGATCGAGTGTCAGCAGCAGCTGATCGGCGGCGACCACGTCACCCTCAGCGACCAGGACTTGGGTGATCGGCTCGGACACCTCCGCCGGCACGGCGATGCGGTCCCATTCCAGGGTGCCGAGCAGCGGCGGCGGCCCGCTGTCGCGCGAGCACGCGGACAAAGCCACCAACAGGGAAAATGGTAAAAATATACTAAGGCGATGTCGCATGTTCCAGGCTCCTGTGCGCCGCCGGGCAACGCCTAGCTTAGCCCGGATCGGGTTCCGTGCAATCCATGCGATGTGCGCCGCGCATGCCGTGACGTTCGTCTCAGCGCGTGCGCCTCTTGCTATGCCACGATAGGGCCGCGACCGCTGACACGGTATGCTTGGTGCTCGCCACGCGGCGATTTTCCATGGTTCGGGGGTAACGGCTTCGGTGACAGCAACGGGACTTTGGGCGCCATTGGCGGCGCCGCTGCTCAATGGCATTGCCTTGCTGCTGGCGCTGGGCTTTCGCCGCAATCGCGCGGTACTGGTGCTTATGGTGCTGACGTTTTCCTCGCTGGCTTTGGCTGGCGTGGTTGCGTCTGAGTATGGCGATCAGGGCGAGCGCGGCACAGACGCAGCGCGCATGTTCGCGCCTTGGCTATTGCTGGCGGCGGCCGCGATGCCCGAGCGCGCACTTCTAGCGCGCCGCAATCTGATCCTGTTGTTGTTGTTGGCCATCGCCGTGTGGCTGACCTTGGCTGCGCCGGCGCACGTCTGGCCGGGACTGCGTGGCGCGTTGCCATTCGGTGTGTTGCCTTGGAGTGCGGGCGCGGTGGCCGCGGCGCTGACGTTCGTCGCTGCCGGGGCGTGCGTACTGCGCTGGGTGTTGCATGGCGCGCCGATAGAGGCAGGCTTGGCCATCGTGCTCGCAGTGGCGGGGTTGGCGCTGTTGCCGATCCTGCACCTGGATGGCGCGCGCATCGCGTTCGCGCTGGCCGGTGCAGGCGCCTTGTTCGCCGTGCTCTACACTTCGTATCGGATGGCTTTTGTCGATGCGCTGTCGGGCTTGCCGAATCGGCGTGCGCTGGACGAGGCACTGGCGCGGCTATCCGGGATTTATGCGCTGGCGATGGCCGACGTCGATCACTTCAAGCAGTTCAACGACACCCATGGTCACGACGCCGGTGATCGCGTGCTGCAAGCGGTGGCGCAACAACTGGGCCGCGAACGTCGTGGCCGCGTCTTCCGTTATGGCGGTGAAGAGTTTTGCCTGTTGTTTACCGGCGCACGCAGTCGCGAAGCCGCGAAGATGTGCGAGGAAGCGCGGGTGCGTGTGGAAGCGATGCGTGTGCGCATCCGTTCGGCGCCTTCCAAAGCGCGACGTGGCCAAGCGATCAAGCGTGCCGAGGCGAGTGAAGTCAAGGTCACGATCAGCATCGGCGTGGCCCTGCGCGACGAAGCCACGCGCCATGCGGCCGATGTACTCAAGGCCGCCGATCAGGCGCTGTACAAGGCCAAGGCCAAGGGCCGCAATCGGGTCGTGGCGCCGCGCTGAGCGGGAACCTCTACAAGCTACTGCGCTCGGCCTGAGCTTATATTGAATCAGGCGCGAATCCGGTGCTCCTGGCCCGCGCGGCTCGCATGCGAGTCAAGCAGCGCGTGCTCACCCTCACATACTCGAATGTATGCTCCGGTTCCTGCGCTCCGTGTTCGCGCCTGATCCTAATATGGAATCAGGCCTTCGCTCGCTACGCTTGTGTAGAGGTTCCCTAACGCGGGCTATCGTCCGCCCAGCGCATTGGACGTAAGATGCGCGCATGACGGCGCACGATCCGGAGCGGCGGAGTAGCGGCGGGCAACACGCGTTCGCCGTCGTTGTCCTGAGCCTGTGTGCCAGTGCAGCGGCTGCGGTCGCTGATCGCGAACAGGGCCAGCCGATCATCAGCACGTTTCTGCCGACCTCGTTCAACACGCCGG
>JANXVS010000150.1 GCA_025351555.1 Pseudomonadota bacterium
AAGCCGTCGAAATACTCGAGTTTGGCACTCTTGCCATCGGGCGCAATATCCAGCATCAGCATCGGATAGTTCAGCCAGCCTTTGACGCTGCCGACATCGCCGCTCAACGCCACCATTTGCGGATTGATTCCGGTGCCCGACAGCAACAGACGCGTGAACTTCGGTTTCTTGGTTTCGCCGTCGAGCATGCGCACCGCGAGTCCATCGAACAGCACCTTCGGCGTCGACGCTCCGCTGCTCAGCGGATTGGATTTGTGCGACTGCACACTGCCAGACACTTGCGCATCCGGCGCGCTCTTCGCGCCGCAGGGAAACCGTATCGGGCTGGCCGCACAATCGCGGGGCGTGTCACTGAAACCGCTGCCGGTGGCCAGCGGGCTGTCGAACTGCCAGCCGCTTGCGGTGTGGGTGGCATTCATCATCGCGTAGTACGGTTGCGTATTGACGACGAACAGCGTGGCGCGGTCTGCCTGGCGGCGACCACCGACCGGATGGTTGTCCTGGATTTGACTGACGAACTGCACAAACCAGCTCGCATCCTTGTTGTCCAGGTGCCATGCCTGCGGGTCAAGCAGCTTGGCTGCGCGCGCCTTGTCAGCGGCCTTGAACGCGCCGGCCAGATCGGCGTAGGCCTTGCCGAGGTCGCCACCGTCGGCGGGCAGCGCCTCGGTTTTTGCTGCCGGCGCCGCGCCGGAACTGCAGGCAGCGCAGAGCAGCGCCAGCGTGGCAAGGATTAAGCCACTGAGCTTGGTTCGAGCATTCATGTCATTCTCCGGTTGGATGCGAAACAGCGTACATGAAGAAATGTCGCAGTGACCCGATACCGAACGTCGGCAGGAAATGGCGCGCCCGCTTCGAGCCCCGCGAGATGGGTTGAGTGCGCCAATGCCCATCGTTAGTATCGTGCCATATTGGTACGACCGTATCGGCTCAGGAGATCGTGATGATGCAATTCAGCATTCGGCTGTGCATGGCATGTCTGGTCGCTTGCATGTCTGCCACAATGTGTTTCGCAGCCCCCCTGCAACCCGATATCCTCTACCTGAACCGCTGCACCGCCGGTTGCACCATACATTTCGGAGCTGATAATGCAGTCATGGGGCAGTCAACCCTCGTTACGGGGACCCGCACCGTCGCTGCATTTCCCGGTACCGACGCGATTTTCGATCAGACGGCCGCCTGCGTGCGTCACGTGTTCCTGCCCTTCAACATCCATGTCGTGGCCAATAACCCCGGCAGTGCGCCACGCCGCGAGATGATGCTGACGACGACGGGCGGAACTCTCGACGCAAGCTACAGTGGATTGGGCGCCATTACGACGTACGACGGTAACCCGCACGACAACGTCATTGGATTCGTGTTCGCAACGACGATCGGATCGGCCGACGTGAACGCACTGTGTCAGACCACCGCCCAGACCGTCGCCTTTCTGTACGGGCTGGAATACGTGGTGAACAATTGCCCGGACATCGAGGCCAACACCACACTTTGCGGCGAGAAGTCGTTTACCAACATCGACTCGACTTGCGATGGAACCCTCTTCTCCGGCACTCCCGGCCAGTGCAAGCTCGGCAATACGACACAGAACAGCTACGCGAAGCTGCTAAGCGTTGCCGGCGCATCGGATTTCATCCTGGCCAACAGCTTCGAGGGTTTCGAGGTGCCGCACGCGGGACCCTCTCCCTGATGGGTCGGGCTTCGCCGAACATCGACATCGCGCATGACTCGGCAGTCGTCTTTTCATCACCAAGGGCGAGCGCCAAGTGAGTATCTCTCGTTCAAAAAATGTTATCGGTTCGAAATTGCCTACCAATGGGTGTTATGCAAGCCGCAAGCGGCGTAGCCTGTCAGGTCCCCAAGCCAGACAGGAGCGCCGCCATGGCCCTGTGGAAAGATCAAACCAAACAGTCCCCATCCGCATTGCCCGAATTCATGCAGCGGCCGCATCTGGACGCGCCGCCGTTGGCTGAGCCCAAACCGGATACTGCCGCCGCAGCGCCCACGCCATACACTCCGGTGCGTGAAAAGGCGCGGTCGGAATCGCTGATCGCGCCCGACATCGCCATTGAAGGCAAGATCGAAGGATCGGGCCATGTGCGTATCGCCGGCCGCTTCAAAGGCGATGTCGATGTACGCGGCGATCTGACCATCGAATCCGGTGCGACGGTGACCGGCAGCGTCCGCGCCGACAAGATCGCCATTGCCGGCGAACTGATCGGCAACATCGAAGCGGCCTCGCACGTCGAGTTGTTGCAGAGTGGTTCCCTGACCGGCGATCTTAAGGCGGCGTCGCTCACCGTCGCTGCCGGCTCGCGCATGCGTGGCATGGCGGAATTCGGTTGGGATGATGCCAAAGACGGCAAGATCACCGCGGAGACTAGGAGCAGCCACCGCAACGGCGCGGACCACGGCAAAGCGGCATGACCACGCCGCGCTCGGGTATGCCCGGCGCGACACGCATCTGCCCACACTGCCAGGAAACCGTCCTGGAGAGTGCAGCGGTTTGTCCAGCCTGCCGCCATCATCTGCGCTTCGAGCCAGCGGCGCCCGGATCGGTGGCGGGGGCGATCACACCTCTGCGCGTCGAAGGCAACATCCGCAATCCCCCTGACGGCGGCGCTTGGGAATACTCCATGGTGCTGACCATCCGCAACGAACGCGGTGAAGACATCGCACGGCGCATCGTCGGCGTGGGCGCCATGCAACCGGAGGAACAGCGCACGTTCACCCTCACCGTCGAGATGGTGCCGACCACCGACAAAGACGGAAGACGTGGCACACGGCACTGAGCAGCCGGTGATCGATGTTGATTCTTGCTTGATAAAAATGGAAAAATGGATTTCCCAAGACAGGCCCGGTTTCGGCACGATTGAAATGTCGAGGAAAATGTTTTCTGACTCACGTTTCCTGCGTCCGCTCTGCGTCGTGCTTTGGCTGGCAGCGCTTAGCGGTTGTGCGATGCAGACCGTGCAGGCACCACGACGCAGCCCCGCCGAAGTGCGCGCGCAGATTGTGCGATTGCTGCCCGCCGGCGCCCTCGACCGGCAAGGCTGGGCGGCGGACATCACCGTTGCGTTTGCCGCCCTGGACATCGATCCGAGCACACCGCATCTTTGTGCCGCGCTCGCGGTCGCCGAGCAGGAATCCAACTTCAGCGCCGACCCTGCCGTCCCTGGACTCGGAAAGGTCGCCCGCGCCGAGATCGATCGCCGCGCGACGCAGCACGACATACCGCAATTGCTCGTGCGCGCGGCGCTGTCGATTTCGTCGTCGAACGGCAAGAGCTACAGCGACCGCATTGCCGCCGTGCATACCGAACGCGAGCTCAGTCTGATCTATGAAGACCTGATCGATCGCGTGCCGCTCGGCCAGCGCCTGTTCGCCGATGCGAATCCCGTGCATACCGCTGGCCCGATGCAGGTGAGTGTCAGCTTCGCCGAACGGCATGCGCAGAAACATCCTTACCCGTATCCGGTGCAGGGTTCCATTCGCCACGAAGTGTTCAGCCG